>JBBQSR010000013.1:0-18622 GCA_038234855.1 Ktedonobacterales bacterium
ACTGAGAGATTGGTCGCAGCGAGGGTACGCATGCATCAGAGGGTAGCTGATTTCCTATCTCAACGACCCTACAAAACACACGCTGAGCAACTGTTTTGAAAGCCTTCTACGCAGTTCTCGTGAAACCGCCACATCCGAGCAAGGGTACGGGGGTCAAGACCACCTGGCCCGCCTGGATGCCGAACCCAGCCCCGCCACGCGTGCCCTGGCCCAGCGACTGCGCCGCCTTCCGCCGCGCCACCGAGGATCGCCTGCGCCGCGCCGCCACCCCCGACTGAGCCGCGTGGGTGCGCAGAGATGACCCCAACCGCATGCGCGCCACCTGCATGGCATCCGGGGAGCACACCAGATAGGGACGTGAGCGCGTCGCCCCGGCAGCGAAGTCGCGGAGTTATGCGAAACAGCAGGGGGAGCACTTGACAAAGTAAACGGTTACGTGTATACTCGCTCTCAAGGTAATCGTTTAGCTTCGTATAGCAACATTGAGGTAAACGATTACGTTACTTCAGCGAGGATAAGGACGACTCATGGCAACCATTGTGCATGTCGCGAAACACGCCGGGGTCAGCACAGCCACCGTCTCATATGTGCTGAGCGGCAAACGCTATGTTGCCCCCGAAACGCAGCAGCGCGTGCTCGACGCGATCAATGCCTTGGGGTTTCGCCCGAATACGCTCGCCAGCGGCATGCGCAAACAGCGCACCCACACGGTCGCGCTCATCATTCCCGACATCACCAACCCCTACTACCCCATGCTGGCGCGCGGCTTGCAAGATGCCCTGCTTGCCGAGAAATACCATGTCTTTCTCTGCAACACCGATGCCCAGCGCGATCTCGAACGCGAATGGGTCAACGATGTCGTCGCCGCCAAAGTCAGCGGCATCGTCTTAGTCGCATTCGTTGCCACACTTGATGATATTCAGGAAGCGTTAGCGGCACAGATACCCATTGTCACACTGGGCGAGCGCTTAATGCACCCTGAAATCGACACGGTGTCAACCGATGACACGGCTGGTGCGGGCGTCGCCACGGCATCGCTCATCGCTAATGGACACCGGCACATTGGGTTCATCGGCGATACCCAACCCGGTGCACTTGAACCGCGCTTCATCGGCTTCGTGCAGGCGCTGACCGAGGCCGGACTCACCGTCATGCCCGAGTGGTGCATCACAGGCGACTTCACCCGCGCCGGGGGGGAGCGGGCGATGGCGCACCTGCTCACGTTACCCACGCCCCCCACGGCGATCTTTTGCGCGAATGATCTCCTCGCCATTGGGGCGATGAATGTCGCACGCCAGCGGGGGTTGCGTGTGCCAGAGGATGTCGCGATTGTGGGCTATGACGATATCGACGCGGCGGCGATGGTGATGCCCGCGCTGACGACCGTGCTGAATCCCGCCTATGAGATGGGCCGCACAGCAGGAGAGTTACTCCTCACCCGCATGCAGCAAACCTACGACGGCGCACGACGCGAGGTGATCGTGCCCCACCAATTCATTCCACGCGAATCCAGCTAAGCCACCTTTTCAGCGATATCACACAGGGGCGCATTGGACCATGTGCGCTCAGGAGCCTTTTTGTCCACAAATTCCTGGGATTAAAGGAGCAACCGTTTCTATGCATGACGTGCTCGACTATCGTGAGTTGCTTGGCGATGAGTGGCAGCAAGCACAGGAAGAAGGGCGCGATGTGGGTGCCCTGGCTGAGCAGGTGGAGAGCTTGCAACGTGACGGCACACCAGCAGCCTGCGCGGCCTTGATCGACGAGCTGGCCGCCGCACCCTACCGCGTCGACTGGCACTATGTCGAGCCGACCTCCCTGACGGCAATTCAGGCAACCCGTCAGTCACCTCCCCACGAAGGCGGTGATAGCCGCATGCTCTCCCCCACGACATTACACGACCGCATCTGGGGAGCCTGGCTGGGCCGCTGCGCGGGGTGCAACCTGGGCAAGCCCGTCGAAGGGTGGCTGCGTTCGGAGATTCGCACCTATCTCGACGCGGCGGGGGCGTATCCCCTGACTGACTATCTGCCACGGCTCGACCCGTTGCCACCGGGGTATGTCGATTGGACGCCGGAGGTCATTCCCTGGGGCGGCGGCTACACCGTCATGAATGCTTCGTGGCCCACCACCACACGCGGGCGGGTCAACGGCATGGCGCGTGACGACGACACGGACTATACCATCCTCGGTCTGCACATCCTCGAAACGTATGGTTTTGCTTTCCGTACCGAGGATGTCGCGGACACCTGGCTCCATCGCCTCCCCTTTTTAGAGATCTATACCGCCGAGCGCGCCGCGTATCGCAACCTGATTGATCGCGTCGCGCCACCTGCCACGGCAACGTACCGTAACCCCTATCGCGAATGGATTGGCGCACAGATCAGGGCGGACATGTGGGGCTACGTACACCCAGGGGACCCCACCGCCGCCGCCGCGATGGCCTATCGTGACGCCGCCCTCTCGCATGTGCAAAACGGCATCTATGGCGAGATGTGGGCCGCCGCCCTGATCGCCGCTGCCTTCACCGCGCCGGATATGCGCGCGGCCCTGGCGGCGGCGCTGGCCGAGATTCCCCCACAGTCGCGTCTGGCCGAGGCGCTGCGCGATGTCACCGCCCTGTATGAGGAAGGGCTAGATTGGGAAGCGGCGCGCGATGCCCTGGAAACGCGCCCCTATGCCCGCTATAGCTTCGTGCACACCGTCAATAACGCCGCGTTGGTGGCGATGGCGTTGCTGTGGGGCGCGGGGGATTTCACCAAAACCATCGCGTATGCCGTGCAAGGCGGCTGGGATACCGATTGTAATGGGGCCACCGCTGGCTCCGTCTTTGGGGCGATGCATGGCGCGACCGCGCTCCCCACGCATTGGACCGATCCCTTAAATGACCGCATCCAAAGCGCGCTGGCGGGGTTCGATCAATCGCGCATTTCAGACCTCGCTGAGCGTACCGTGAACCTCGCCTTAGCCCACCTCGCGCAGACGAACAGCGTGGCGACCGCACGCCCATAAAACCGTCCGCGTCACGCGACCGCCTGATCACCGTCGATCACTCGCCGCACCGCTGGGTGCGAGCACCGCAGAGGAGTTCATCGCATGTACCAACCTCGTTCGCGTCGCAACTTTCTGGCTACCGGCGGCAAAATGGCCCTGGGGGCAACCGCGCTGGGCGCGCTGCTCGAAGCCTGCGGACCGGCAAAAGCAGGCAACAAGAAAGGCGAACCACCCGCCGGAGACATCACGTATTGGTATTATGTGGACGATCAAAAGATCCGCGACTACGTGACCACCGCCGAGGTCAGCGCCTTCAATGCGGCCTACCCTAAGATTCACCTCTCGTACACCTTCAAGGCGCTCGCCACGCCACAAACCGTCCTCGATGCCGCGCTCTCGACCGGGCATGGCCCCGACCTCGTCCCCACCGCTGGCGCATCCTACGCCGTGAGCTATGCCCAAAATGGCAATCTGCTCGCGTTGGATGACTACGCCAAACAGTACAACTGGTCGGGCAAAATGCTGGAGTGGGCACTGAGATCGGGGAGCTATAAGGGGAAACTCTATTCCCTACCGACCTCATACGAGACGATGATCATCCACTACAACAAAACCCTGTTCCAGCAAAAAGGCTGGTCCGTACCGACGACACGCGCCGACCTCGAAACCCTGGCTGACAAGATCAAGCACGCAGGCATCATCCCCTTCGCGGCAGGCAATGGCGATTATGAGGCGGCGACGGAGTGGTTGGTCACGGTCTTCTTCAACCACTACGCGGGGCCGCAAAATGTCGCCGATGCCCTGGCGGGCAAGATCAAATTCAGCGATCCAGTCTTCGTCGAAGCCATTACCTTGCTGAAGCAATACTTCACCAATGGCTGGTTCGCGGGTGGGGTGAAACAATATTTCGTCGGCACCGAACCACAATTCGATGGCGACCTCTCGACCGGCAAAGCGGCGATGGAGATAGTGGGGACGTGGGCGTTTCAGCTCTGGCCATCGTTCTTTGGCAGCGGCGCCAAGAATCCCGCTAATGACTGGGACTGGTTCCCCATCCCGCCGCTGCGTGCTGAGGTACCATCGAACCTCTACACGCTGGCGACGGGCGGCACCATCTCGATCAATGCCCGCAGCCAGGCCCCCGATGCCGCCGCGCAATACCTCGACTGGCTCTATTCCACCCCCAAGCGTGTCACCGCTGAACTGGACAACCTGGGCTTGGAACCGTTGCCAACCATCCTCAGTGATAGCGACTTTCCCGCGACGGTTGACCCACGGGTGAAGTCGCTGTACACCGAACTCAACAAGGCGACCAAATCCGGCACCTTTGGCTACACGACCTGGACGTTCCTTGGCCCTAAATCCGACGAACTGGCTTCCGGTGGCATGAACAAGGTGCTGACCGGCGATCTGACTCCACAAGCTTTCTGCACCCAACTCGACCAGACCTTCACCAAGGAATTGCAGCAAGGGGTCGTACCCTATACCATTCCCCAAGGGAAGTGAGCCATGGCGAGCAAACACCTCGTCGCGCAGGCACCGTCGGCGCGGCAAGACGAAACCGGGACGCAGCCAGCGACGCACCGGGCACGCAGTACCCGTCGCGGCTTCTCGCTGCAACGCCGCATGCAGGTGACCGCCTGGGCCTTCATGGTGCCGCTGCTGCTCATCAACGGCCTCGTCATCATCGGCCCCTCGCTGGCCAGCGTCTATTTCTCGTTCACCGATTGGTCGGGGCTGGGTGACGCGCATTGGGTGGGGTTGGCGAATTTCCAGCATCTGCTGGTCGACAACGAATTCCATGCGGCCTTCATCCACAATCTCATCTGGACGGCGATCTTCCTGGTGGTGCCGCTCACGATGGGGTTGACGGGGGCGTTCCTACTCTCGCAGATCACGCGCTTTGGCCTCTTCTTTCGCATCGCGTTCTTTCTGCCCTACACCGTCTCGACGGTCGTCAGCTCAACCATCTGGCAGGATCTGATGAATCCTGAGCGGGGGCTGGGGCGCGTCTTCCCCTTCCTGCGCAACACGTATTTCCTGGGGGATGAACGATCTGCGTTGCCGTCGGTGGCCTTCATCAACAATTGGGCGTTTTGGGGCTTCTTGCTGGTCATCTTCCTGGCGGCGATGCAGTCGGTCAGCACCGAGCTGTATGACGCCGCCAATGTCGATGGCGCGAATCGCTGGCAGCAGTTCGTGAATGTGACGTTGCCGGGCATCCGCCCAACACTCGTGTTCATCGTCTTGATCATCACCATCTGGTCGCTGATCACCTTCGACTTCATCTACATCACGACGCATGGTGGTCCAGCAGGCTCGACCGAGGTCGTGACGACCCTGCTCTATCGCACCGCGTTCACCCGCAATGAGGCCGGGTACGCGGCGGCTATGGCGCTGAGTCTGGTCTTCATCACTGGCATCGTCGTCGGGATCTTTACCTATCTGCGCCGCAAGGGGTGGGAGATATGAGCGTTCCAACAGAGGCAGCGCGTCCACGTGGCACGCGCACAGGGGGCTGGCTCCGGCGCGTGGTGCGCGGCGGGGTGAAACCCTCGGAGTTGCCCTATTACGTCATCTTGCTCGCGCTCACGCTCTTCGCCCTTGGCCCCCTGGTCATCTTGGTGATGAACTCGCTCAAGACACCGCTGGAGGGCAGCATCAACCCGCTTGGCTTGCCGCAACACATCACCTGGGGTAACTACCAGACGGCCTGGCAACAGGGCCATTTCTCCACGACGCTCGTCAACAGCGCCATCTTGGTGGCGGGGACGGTGCTGCTGGTCTGGGTCATCGCGGGGTGCGCGGCGTATACCCTGAGCCGCCTCCGCTTGCCCGGGAGCAGCGTAGTGATGCTGTATCTGCTGTCCAGCGTCGCCATCCCCTTGCAGGTGTTTCTGATCCCCCTGTTCTTTTTGTGGAGCAACCTGGGATTGTATGACACGCTGATCGGGTTGATCATCATCTACGCGGCGGTCAATGCGCCCTTCGCGACGCTCTTGTTGCGCTCGTTCATGGTGGGCATCCCACGCGAATTTGATGAGGCCGCGCGGATGGACGGCGCGAACGCCCTGCAAGTGCTGGTGCGCATCATCTTGCCGATGGCCTGGCCGGGTTTCCTGACCATTGGCATGACGACGACGTTGGCCGTGTGGAACGAGTTCATCTTCGCCACAACGTTCATCCAAAGCGACAACCTCTTACCGGTCCAAACCAGCCTCTTCGCCTTTCACCAGCAATTCTCGCGCAACTGGAGCTTGACCGATGCAGCAGCGGTCATCGCCATCGTGCCGATGATCGCGCTCTTCATGGTCTTTCAGCGGCGCTTCGTCGCGGGCTTTGCTGGCGGCGGCCTCAAGGGCTGAGGAAGAGCGCCCCACCTTTTGCTTCGTGCGGCTGTGACGAAGGTTGCCGCCGCAGGGGATAGTGTACCCATTCATAGCAACTGGGCAATGTTGCCCTTACGCCCCATCCATGAAAGGATCCTCATCATGCAACATCGACCGTTGCCTGGCGCACAGCGACGCCTGCTTTTGCTGACGGCACCGCTGCTGGCGCTTCTGTGTTCCTTGGTGCTGGCTTTTACCATCTTTTACCATCCGCTCCCAGCCCATGCTGCTGGCGGCCTGCCTAGCCCGTGGTGGCACACTCTCAGCACACAGCGCACGCTCAACGCCGTGAATTATGGCCACACCCTGCAATATGTGCAGAGCAATCTCGACACCTATCAGGCCGCAGGCTATCAGGTCATCAACCTCGACTGGCCAGTCTCTGGCGGGCCAACGGCCATCTATGGCGGCTTCGCGGGCGTTGACTACTATCATGTCGATCCGCGCCTGGCGGATGCGGGCACAGACCCCGACACCGCCTGGGCGAACTTCACAGCGGCGGCCCACAGTCGCGGGATGGCCGTCGACTCGTGGTTCAATCCGTCATACATGTGGACGGGAGCACCGCTCTTTAAGCAAGCGGAAGCCGATGTGCTGCAATATGGTACCGTGCGCGCCAACCTACCCGCCAACAGCCCCGCACGTTATTTCGATTGGCGCAGCCAGGCCGGAACGATCACGAAACCCTGCGATAGCTGTGGTGGCAGTGGCGGCCAACCGACGAACGCCTGGATCACCGACCCCGCCGCCGGGTCGAATGTGAGTTACTATTCCGTCTGGGCCAGCCAACCCACGGGCGACTTTAATTCGACCGAGTGGCGTACCTACATCAAGGGCGCGATTCATCACTGGATGGATACGGGCCTCGATGGCTTCATCTTTGACGATCCACGCGACTATTACCACTGTGATAGCACCTGCTTCTACGCGGTGCTCCTTGGCCCCATCAATGACTATGGCAACAAGGCCGCCTTCAGTGAGAACGGTGGTGCTGGTTTCGATGGCAGCTTTGGGCAAAACTTTGGCTGGCAAGACGCCATCACGAATCAGAATCCGTCGCAACTCAACGGTGACCTCACCAACCGCGACAATCTCGCCAGCGGTGGGAACATCGCCATCGCTAATCTCGATACGCAGTTGCTCAACGACAACGCGAAGAATCTGCTCGCCGCCGCGACGATCACCTCCAGCGGCAACCTGCTCGACATCCACGCGACGGGCGTGACGGGCGGCTATGAGGACTTCGGCGACTTTGGGGTGTGGCCCGACGCGGCGACCGCCCCCAAGCTCAAGGCCATCGCTGACGCCATCCAAAACACACCCGCCTTCGATCTGACGGGCACACGCACGGCCCTCACCACCAACAACGACAACAAGTATTTCGCCTACCTGCGCTCACTTACCTATCAGCAGCAAAAGGCGCTGGTCGTCCTCAACTATCAGGGGAGCCAGCAGACCATCACGGTCAATGTGAGCAACCAGGGCATCATCGCTGGCCAGACCGCGACGGACCTGATCAATGGCGGCAATGGC
Source organism: Ktedonobacterales bacterium (assembly GCA_038234855.1). GTDB lineage: Bacteria > Chloroflexota > Ktedonobacteria > Ktedonobacterales > JACDGC01 > JACDGC01. The sequence continues at coordinate 7,917 of JBBQSR010000013.1, forward strand.
CCCACGCTGAGCGGGACCAGTTTCACCGTGACGTTACCAGCCTGGGGCTATGGCTTCTATGGTCTCACCTCCACCAACACCACCAGCACCGCCACGCCAACGGCCACGCCTCCGCCCCCCGTGCCCACCATCGTGCCGGGCAGCACGCTCATCGACGACAACGCGAGCGGCTGGACCTATAGCGGTTGGTCGGCCTATAGCGATGGCGCTGCCTATCAGGGGACCGGTCATGGCAGCGGCAACAATGGCGATTATGGGCAATATACCTTCACTGGCACCCGCGTCGATGTGTTCTCGTGGAAGGGCAGCGACGCGGGCACGGTGCAGGTCTGCGTGGATGACACCTGCGGCCCAAATGTGAATCTGCACATCAATGGCTCAGCCTATCAGCAAGATGTCTATAGCGTCAGTGGTTTGTCCAACAGCAGCCACACCGTGAAGATCATTGGTGATGCGGGTGGCAGCACCGGGTGGGCGATGGTCGATTACATCGCTGTGAGCAATGGTGGTGGCTCCCCGCCAACGGCGACCCCCATTCCCCCCACCGCCACGCCAGGGGGGGCCACGCCCACCGCTACCAGCATCCCGCCAACCGCGACCCCGATCCCGATCCCTCCGACGGCGACCCCCGGTGGCGGTGGCACGACCACCACCGTCGATGACGCTGCCACTGGCTGGACCTACAGCGGCTGGTCCGCGTATAGCGATGGCAGCGCGCACAACGGCACGGGGCACGGCGGCAGTGGCAATGGCGCCTACGGGCAATACACCTTTACGGGTACGGGCGTCGATGTCTACACCTGGAAGGGACCCGACGGTGGCACGGTGCAGGTCTGCGTCGACACCACATGCAGCGCCACCCTGAGCCTCGCCAATGGCAGCGATAGCTATAACCAAAAGATCTACAGCGTCAGCGGCCTCACCAACGGCAGCCACACGGTGAAGATCACCGCCAACTCGACCAACACCAGCAAGTGGGAGATGGTCGACTATATCGTCTATTCCCATTAGTTCCCGCTAGGCAGGCAGAGCCAGCGTACCCCCATCGCTGGCTCTGCCTGCCCTCCGCCACGATGACCGCTGTGGCGACCAGTCTCATTTTTCGGTGATTTTGCGCCAGCACATGGCGCAGGTAGTGGGCATTTTTTTCAATTGAGCAGTCAGGCAGTGTTACTGATGGCACACGCCTCCGTGAAAGGATACACATCATGCAACAACGTTGGTTGCCAGGTACATCACGGCGCTTCCTCTGGATGACGCCCCCTTTGCTGGCTTTGGTCCTTTTCGCAGGTCTGACGTTCTCTGTGTTGCACAGCGCTCCGCAGGCCCATGCCGCCGTATCACTGCCGAACCCGTGGTGGAAAACATTGACCGGTGAGCGCACCATTGATCCCGTTAATTACGGCTATACGATTCAGGATGTGCAAAACCAACTCGACACCTATCAAGCCGAAGGTTTTCAGGTCATCAATTTCGATTGGCCGATCTCTGGTGGCCCGAATAGCATCTTTGGGGGTTTTTCCGCCGTCGATTACAGCCATGTCGATCCGCGTTTGGCGGCTTCGGGCACGAATGCCGACACGGACTGGACGGACTTCACGGCGGCGGTGCATAGCCGGGGCATGGCCGTTGATGCCTGGTTCAACCCTTCCTATGTGTGGACCGGAGCACCCATGTTCAAGCAGGCCGAAGCCGATGTATTGCAATATGGCACCGTGCGGGCTAATCAACCCGCCAACAGCCCGGCGCGCTATTTCGCCTGGCGCAACCAAGCGGGTGTCGCGACGAAACCCTGTGATTCCTGTGGCGATAGCGGCGGACCGCTCAATGACTGGATCACCGATCCGGCGGCGGGCAGCAATGTCAGCTATTACTCGGTGTGGGCCAACCAGCCATCAGGCGATTTCGCCTCGACCGAGTGGCGCACGGTCATCGTCAACGCGCTGAATCATTGGATGGATACCGGCTTAGATGGTTTCGTGTTCGACTATCCCATCGGTTATTATCATTGCGATGCCACGTGCAAGACCGATGTATTCATCAACACGGTGCATGCGCGCAGCAATAAGGCCGCTTTCTCCGAAAATGATGGCGCGGGTCCCAACTGGTATGATGGCACCCACGCGGCGGAGTTTTGGGATGTCACCAGCTTCGACTCGTCGTGGACTTCCGCCATCAAACATAATGATCCGTCATCGCTGACCACTGGCGAGGCGTTCACCAGCATCGCCACGAATGCCAGTAACGGCAGTGTCTCGCAGTTGCCCATCAATCCCAGCATCTTGAACAACACCGCCGAGAATCTGCTCGCCGCTGCGGCCATCGCCGGGACCGGCGCGCAATTTGGTGTGGCGGCCACCGGCGTCCAGGGGGGCTACTTTGACTTCGGTGATCTGGGACTGTGGCCTGACACCGCCACCGCGCCCAAGCTCAAGGCCATCACCGATGCGGTACGCAACACCCCCGCCCTCGGTCTGGCGACCCAGCGCACCGCCGTTTCCACCAACGATGCGCACAAGTACCTATCCTACCTGCGCTCGACATCGAGCAGTCAGCAAGAAGTGCTCGTCATACTGAATTTCCAGAGCAGCCAACAGACCATCACCGTCGACGCCAGCGGCCAGAACATCGTCGCGAATCAGACAACGAGCGATCTGCTGAGTGGGAGTAATGGTCCCACGCTCAGCGGCACCAATCTCACGGTGACATTGCCAGCCTATGGTTATGGATACTACGCCGTCAACACCACCAACACGATCAGCACGCCCACCCCAACCGCCACGCCGCCGCCGCCTACGCCGACGCTCGTGCCGGGTAGCACGACGATCGACGACAGTGCCACGGGGTGGACCTATAATGGTTGGGGTCCCTATAGCGATGGCGGTACATACCTGGGTACCGGACACGGTGGCAGTGGCAACGGCCAATATGGGCAATATACCTTCACCGGTACCCGTGTCGATGTCTTCACCTGGAAAGGCTCCGGCGGTGGCACCGTGCAGGTGTGCGTTGACACCACCTGCAGCGGCACCCTCAGCCTGCTGAACGGCACCGACATCTATAACCAAGACATCTATAGCGTGACTGGCCTGACCAGTGGCAACCATACGGTGAAGATCACTGGCAACTCGACGGATTCCAGCAAATGGGAGATGGTTGATTATCTGGTGGTGAGCGATAGCGGCGGTGGCGGTACGCCAACCGCGACCCCGACCACCGTTCCACCTACCCCCACTGGCGTTCTCCCCACGGCCACGCCAATTTCACCCACCGCGACGCCAATCCCCCCGACGGCAACGCCAGGCGGTGGTGGCACGAGTACGACCGTCGATGACGCTGCTACTGGCTGGACCTATAGCGGCTGGTCCGCGTATAGCGATGGCGGCGCGCACAACGGCACGGGGCACGGTGGCAGCGGCAATGGTGCCTACGGGCAATACACCTTTACGGGTACGGGCGTCGATGTCTACACCTGGAAGGGGCCAGCCGGTGGCACGGTGCAGGTCTGCGTCGACACCACATGCAGCGCCACCCTGAGCCTCGTAAATGGCAGCGACAGCTATAACCAAAAGATCTACAGTGTCAGTGGTCTGACCAACGGCAGCCATACGGTGAAGATCACCGCCAACTCGACCAACACCAGCAAATGGGAGATGGTCGATTACCTCGTCTATTCCCATTAGTCGGTAGGGTATGGCGAGAGTGGCAAGCAGGGCTCACCACTCTCGCCCAGAGTGAACACTGAGAAAGAGGCTGAGATGCGACACCCTCACCTTGCGGGGTTTTTGGCCTGCCTGTGCATCGTGACCCTGGCAAGTTGTACTACATCTTCCCCGACTGGAAGCTCACCCAACCCGATACTCACCCAAGCGGGGGCCAATATCGATCACCCCTTCCAGGCGCATATTGCTGGGGCAACCTGCCTCGCTGACAGTGCTGCGTCATCCCCTGGGTTGGTGCGTTTTGGCTTCCCCGACCTGAATCGTCCCTCTCTCGTCTTTGCGCTTGGCCCCAGTCCCGCCGTGTCGAGCCAAAACCGGAGTCCCGCCTATTCCGGCCCAGGGCATTATCCGCATATCGCCGTCACGGGGGATGCGCCAACATCGCACCATTTCACTGGATTGGCAACCATTGTGGTCAACGCCGATGATCAAAGTGGCACCTTTGCCCTCGACGAGGGCAGTGCCACAGGAACGTGGCGATGTAGCCATCCCATCCCCATCGTTCAGAAGTGAGGCAACAATTATGGCAATTGCTCAGCCAACCGTCGTCGTCATCGGCAGCAGTAACATCGATCTGGTGGTACGCGTGCCGCACCTGCCGCTCCCTGGTGAAACTCTCCTTGGCGGTGAGGTAGCGCGGATTGCGGGCGGGAAGGGGGCCAATCAGGCGGTCGCGGCACAGCGCGCTGGTGCAGAGGTCGCCTTCATTGGGTGTCTGGGCGATGATAGTTATGGGGATGTTGCGGTCGCGTCCCTGAACGAAGCGGGGGTGAACCTGACACATCTGCGGCGCGTCGCCGGGGTCGCGACGGGGATCGCCTTTATCACCGTGGCCGCGAGCGGAGAAAACAGCATCGTCGTTGCGCCTGGAGCAAACGCCGCTGTAGGTGCAGCGGATATCGCTGCAGCGCAGCCGCTGATCGCTGACGCGCGGATCATCGTGGCACAACTCGAAATCCCCCTGACCACGGTCATCCAAGCGTTTACCTTCGCCCGCGCGGCCAAGGTCATCACCGTCTTGAATCCGGCTCCGGCGCAGCCCCTCTCCGATGCATTGCTGCAACTCGTCGATATTTTAGTCTGCAACGAGACCGAGGCCGCCAGCTTGACCTCAACCCTGGTGGGCGATGAAACCAGTGCCATTGTAGCCGCGCAACAATTGCATGCTAAAGGCCCGCGTCAGGTCATCGTTACCCTGGGGCGTGCTGGAGCACTTATCAGCGACGGCAACACCACCTATCTGCAGCCCGCCTTCGCCGTTGCGACCGTCGATACGACTGCCGCTGGGGATGCCTTCGTTGGGGCTTTAGCCGCACGGCTCGCAGAAGGTGCCACGTTGTCCGTTGCCGCGCGGTTCGCAGCGGCGGCGGGTGCCTTGGCCGTGACGCGCGTTGGCGCACAAATCTCTCTGCCCATGCAGGCGACCATCGTTGATTTTCTCGCGCATCACTAAACCGCCACATCCAGGAAAGTGAACGCAATGGTAACGATTGCCGAGATAGCCAAACACGCGGGGGTAAGTCCCACCACCGTTTCGCATGTCCTAAGTGGCAATCGCCCCGTCGCCCCTGAGACCCGCGAACGGATCACACACATCATCGCAGATCTTGGTTTCCGCCCCAATGCCCTCGCGTCGAGCTTGCGCAAACGACGGTCCCACACGGTCGCGCTCATCATTCCCGATATCACCAATTCCGCCCATTCAATGGTGACGCGTGGCCTGCAAGATGCCTTAGTTGCTCAGAGCTATTTCCCAAATCTCTGCAACACCGATGCCCAGCGTGAGCAAGAACGCACACTGATGGCCGATGTCATCCAACGACAGGTCGATGGCATTATACTTCTCTCTTGCCAGGGTGAGACGACTGATCTGGGGGCGGTACTCGACGCGCGGGTGCCGCTGGTCGTCGTTGGCGATTCCCCGTTTCATCATCCGCTGATTGATGGAGTGATGACTGATGATCATCAGGGCGCGCAGGATGCCACTGCCTATCTTGCTTGCTCAACCAGGAGCACTGGGGCCAGGGCATCATGTCCGAAGCTTTGGTGGCGGTGATCGCGTTCGGCTTTGAGCAATTGCGCGTGCCGACGCTGCTGGCGGATATCGACGTCTCCAATGTGCGCTCACGGTCCCTCTTCACACGGCTGGGATTTCTGCCCGTCCTCGATTCCTCAACCTATTTTGCGTTGTCTTCTTCGGCGTCGGGCGCTAGTGCAGCGTTCCTCAGAAATAGTCTGCAAAATGCAGACTAGTCGAGCAGGAGGTGTCGTAAGTCTAGAGTACAGGTAGCACGCCCTGCTCGTGATAAAGAAGAAGCACACCATGTGCAGAAACTGGCAAGCAGCCTTCGCTACGCGATGCACTACCGGTCCCGGCAGTGCACATGATGGATGATCCCCAGGATTTTTGTCGAAATGGGCATCTGACTCCGATATGCTGGGATCACCAACCGAGGAAACATGTCGATTTAGCAGCGGAGGAGTTGAGGAGATTTGGTATTTTTCTCGCTTTGCATCCGTCATGTTGACTGCCGGGATCGGTAGTGTATTGCGGGTCTAATGCACTTTTGGTGCAGGAAGGAAACATCAAATAAAGGCTATCCGGATTAACCTGCTGATCGAACTCCTTGTGCAGCAATTTCTAAAACCGGATTGTTCTGTTGATGACACTCCATGGTTATCCTACATTCAACCTGCTCATCCGATTTTGTAAACTACGGGACAAGGAACCCGATCAACACGCTCATCCGAATAGTCATCAACTTTCCCCCTTATCGACACCTCCCTCTTGTTCTCGTACTGGGTTGGGGCCTGTACATCTTGGTGGCTGAAAAGGCCCTCAGCGCGTGGCCGTGGCAGCGCTCATGATGAGATTCGTGACTGTTTGCGGATGCGAGATCAAGCCCAAGTGGGAGGCATTGATCGGTACGATATGGGCATGGGCACGTTGCGCCATGAAGAGCAGTTCGGCGGGGGGAATGGGGTGATCCTGCGTGCCAAAGAGTGCCCAGGACGGGATCGTCTTCCAGGCGGGCACCCCACTGGGTTCCGAAAAAGCCAGCATTGCTGCCGGGCGCTGCGTCGCAAAGACGACTGCCGCCTGTTGTGGGGACAGGTCGTTCGCGAAGCATTTGGCGATGCCAAGATAGGGGAGATCTGCCTGAGATTTCAAATAGAGATCGTCATCACCCTTTGGGACACCAGGAACGGTGACAAAGGTGAAGACTTTGTGGGGATCGCCGCCTCCGCTTAAGCAGGAACCGGGACGTGCATTCGTGAGCTGGTTGGCGCTTTCTCCTTGCTCAGGGATGAACGCGTCGACGAAAACGAGGGCCTTTACCTGGCGGTTCCCGGTGGCCGCGTTGGAAATGACCATCCCCGCGTAGGAATGACCGACGAGAATGATCGGTCCTTTGATGGTCTTGAGAAAGTTGCGGAGGACACCGGAATCGTAACTGACGCCACGTAAGGGATTGGGGGGCGCATAAACCGTGTAGCCGGCCTGTTGCAAGCGCATGATCTCGCCATCCCAACTGGACGCATCGGCAAATGCGCCATGCACGAGCACAATGGTGGGTTTGGGCGTCGCAGTGTGCCGACTAACGGATGCTGCTGATACGGCAGGCTGACCGAACAGGGTGAGCGCCCATACACCGAGGAGCACGACACCGATTCGACTCACAGGCTTCAAGGGGAACAGGGTGGGGAAGCGCATGGCAATTTCCTTTCATCGGGAAGGTGGTGACGTGAGTATCATCCACAGACACTCTGCCGTCGGGTCGCTCGCCCTCGCAGGCAAGAGCGAAGCCGTCACTTTCTGGGATACTCCATCTTGTGCATCAACACCCCTGACGGACGTAGGGGCTGGCATGATAACCATGACTGGCGGTGCGGCAGCGGTGCTCGTCTCACGCGTCGGCGCTCAATGGCTCACCGTGGCGAAAGATGACGGGCTACCCGCTCCCCCAGTCTTTGGCGAAGATCCTGACGTCTTCTTCGGTGGTGATCGCGCTGGAACGCATCGTTCGTCTCGTCCCTTTCTTTGGGTGAAGACTTCGCACGGTGGCGAAGTTCGTTGGGGCTGTCGCCGGACAGCTTCCACCCCTAGGGTGCCAGAGCCGCGTGATATGAACGTGACAGCAGATCGAACACTATGATCCTGGTGGATGGTGCAACGTGTCATCACGGGCATGCGCTGCTGTGCCATGCGGGTAAAATGGTCGCGCAGCGTGGGATCAGTGATGCGTTGGCTGCACGCATTACTGATGCGTAGGGCTTCGTATGGGTGAGAACGCCCCCAGCGAGCACGAGTGTACGGAGATGCTTCTTTTCCCCCCTTGCAAACGCCGATGACGTGTGTATTCACTACCTAATGTTGGAGCGTATGTCCCCCCCTTGCCACCGTGCTAGAGAGGAGCACAGCGATGGGCGTACTCACGATCACGACGTTGGGCGATCCGCAGGTCCAGCATGACGCCGTTCCCTGTCTATTCGCCACGCGCAAAGCCCTGGCATTGACCCTCTATCTCGCCGTCACGGCACAGCCCCACACCCGCGCGCATCTCAACGCCCTGTTGTGGCCAGAGGCAGATGCGGCCCATGGCTCGACCAATTTGCGGCAAACGTTGGGGCGCATCCGCCAGGCGTTGGGGGCTGATGCCGATGCCCATTTGCTGACGCCAGGCGATCTCGTACGGCTCGAAATGGGCGCGGATGGGGCCCTGGATCTGACGCAGGTCACTGCGGCGATCCCTGCCACCACCGCCTCCGCTAGCCGCCTCGCCGCGCTGGGCAGCTATCTCGGTAGCTTCTGCGAATCCCTCGCCATCGATGATGCGCCTGATTTCATGGCCTGGGTGCAGGCGCAACGCGCCCATTGGGATGCCTGCTATGATGTCATGGCCGAGCATGAGATGCAGGTGTGCCTCGCCAGCGGGCAAGCCGAAGATGCTGTGACCCTGGGTAAGGCATGGGTGCGGCTGCGCCCCGACACTGAGGTGGCCTATCGTCTGCTCGCCACGGCCCAGGCGACGATGGGGGATGTGACGGGCGCGCGGCTGACGCTGGCCGATTGCGCCCAGGTCTGGGCGAACCTGGCATTGGCGCTGGACCCCGCCACGGTGCAATTGCAAGAGCAGATGCAGGCGCTGCCAGCGATCGCCCCCGCCGCCCTTGCAACGCACGCCATCCGTCTACCCTTCGTGGGGCGTCAGGAAGTGTTTTCCCGGTTGCGCGGGGTATATGAGCGCGCACAGGCGGGCCGGCCCCATCTGGCGCTCATCGAGGGCGAGGCGGGGGTGGGCAAGTCGCGGCTGTTGGGGGCCTTCACGCAGTGGGCCGCGTTGCAAGGGGCGGATGTCGTGCAGGGCCAGGCGTATGAATTGAGCGGACGCTTCCCCTTTCAACCGCTGGCGGAGTTGGTGCGTGCACGGTTGGCCCGCGAGCATGCCCCCGATGACCTGCTGGATGACCCCTGGCTCACGGAACTCAGCCGCCTAGTGCCCGAACTGCGCGAACGCTACCCCGATTTGCCGCCTCCTGTGGATGATGCAGGGGCGGGGGCGCGGCTGGTCGAGGCGTTGGCTCAGATGGGACTGGCATTGGCATGCCAGCGCCCGGTGGTGTGGGTGATCGAGGATCTGCACTGGGCTGACGAGGCCAGCCGCGCGGCCCTCACTGCGCTGCTGGGGCGCTGGCAGACGGAGGGCGTGGCGCTCTTGCTGGTGGTGACGCTGCGGGCCGAGGAGCGGGCGACCTCGCCTGACCTGCAAGGGTGGGTCGCGGCGGCGGAACGGCTGGCTCCGGTCGTGCCCATCACCTTGGGTGCGCTGACCGCCGCTGATACGCAGCACGCCACCATGAAACTGTTGAGCGACACGGCCAGCCCTGCGTTGTGCGATTGGCTCTTTGCGGTGACGACGGGCAATCCGCTCTACCTGGAGCAGGTGGCTCAGGGGCTGGTCGAACGCGGGGCGGTGGCGTGGCAGGACGATGAGCTGCGGAGCGCCCCCGACCTGGATATGGCGCAACTCGCCGATTGGGTGCCGGAGACGCTGCGGGAATTGCTGTTGCGCCGCGTCCGCTATCTGGATGCGACGACGCAGCGGGTGGTGGCGGCGGCGGCAGTGGCGGGCGGGCGCTTCACCGAAGCGGTGGTGCAGGCCATCGCCGGGGTCGATGAAGAAGCGGCCCTAACGGCGTTGGAAGTGGCAGAGCGCCGCCAGCTGATCCGCAGCGAGGGCAGTCAGTATGCCTTCACGCATGACAAAGTGGCCGAAGCGGTATACAGTGACTTGCACTCCGGTCGCCGTCGGCTCATGCATCGCCGTGCCCTCACCATCCTCGAAGATTGGCAAAATACGTCGCCGGCCGACCTCTTCCAGCACGCTCAGGGAGCTGAAGAGTGGGAGCGAGCGGCGCGCTACGCTCAGCAAGCCTTTATTGCCGCAGGAACCATTGGTGCGCACCTCGATGCAATGACATTTGGTGAGCACTTTCTCCGATTGCTCAGCAACGAACCGAGTCGGGCGGTGATTCAGGCGCATTACGCAATCGAGGAACAGGGCATGTTCTATGCACGCTTGGGCCACCTGTATATCAATAGTGGACGCCGATACCAAGCGCGGGAATTATACCGCACGCTCATCAGCGATGCCCAGGCCGCCAATACCCCTTATCTCGAAGGGCTGGCGTGCAATTTACTGGGAAACTTTGTCTTCGAAAACGAGCAGGATTACGTCCAAAATCAACGCTTGCAAGAAGCAGCATTAACCATTTTTCGGGCCTTAGGGGCGATTAAACAACAAATTACCGTCATGACAGATCTAGCTCAAAATTTTGTCGCACAAGGAAAGATTGATGAAGCGCGGCACCAACTCCAACAGGCGCTCAGCCTCGCGCGCCCCCTGCATAACCCGTATCGAATCGCCATCTGTCTGTATTTGCTGGGCGATCTCTTAACGATTGTGGGCGATTGGGAGGTAC
>JBBQSR010000014.1:0-18331 GCA_038234855.1 Ktedonobacterales bacterium
GTTGGTCGGCACTGGCCCCGCCGAGGCCGACATCCGTGCCGCGCTGCACGGCCTACCCGCGCGCTTCATGGGGAGCAAAGAGGGCGCGGAACTGGCGCAACTCTTCGCGGCGGGCGATGTCTTTGCCTTCCCCAGCACGACCGAAACTTTTGGGCAGGTAGTGCAAGAGGCGATGGCTTCGGGCGTGCCCGTGGTTGGCTGCGATGCGGAGGGCGTGCGCGACCTGGTGCAGCATGGCGTGACGGGTCTGTTGGTGCCGCCCAATGACGCGCCGACCTTCGCCGCCGCCCTGCGCATCTTGCTGGATGACGCGCCGCGCCGCGCCGTGATGGGCCACGCCGCCCGCGCCTTCGCCGAGACGCGCTCGTGGGCCGAGGTGATGGATAACCTGCTGGCGCTTTACGCCGAGATCCTGCACACCCCCACTCTCGCCATCGACCCCGAACTGGACCCCGAGGATTTTAATCTGGAGCGGATCAGCGCATAGGCTCGAAAGCGTTGCCCCTGGCACTGCTGCCAAGGGCAACGCTCGCGCTATTTGCCGACCGCCGCGATCAGGTCGGGGATGAAGGTGTCGCTCTTGGGCGAGCCGAAGCCGGTGATGGGGTCCCAGCCTGCCACCGCTGGATAGCCGGGCACGGTGACGCCCTTCACCTGCTGGGTGTTGTCGCCCGAGGTGATGTCGTTGAAGTCATTCGCCGCCTTGCTCGACAGCCCAAGCTGGTACAGCGCGGGATTGATGAAGCCCAGGGGCTTGCCCGCCTTTTGGTTCGTGATGGCCATGATGCCCGCCCAGATGGGCGCGCTGATGCTGGTGCCGCCGAGGCCGGGGGTCCATTGGCCGCCCAGGTAGACCTCAACGCCCGTCACGGGGTTGGCGACGACCGCGACATCCGGTACGCCGCGTCGATTATTCAGCAAGGTCTGGGCGGTCTGGGGCAACTGCTTCTGGTAGTCTGGCTCGGGAAAGAAGCTGCTGAAGCCGCCGCCGCTGTTATTCCACGCTGTTTCGGTGAACGTGCCACCCGACGTGGCGAGGGTGGTGCCCCCCACGCTCGTCACCCAGGGGCTATCGGTGGGGAAGCTGGTGGTCGGCTTGGTCGAAAGCGTCGTCGCGTTGACATCGCTATAGTCCGTGGAGCCGTTGTCGCCCGACGAGACGAAAAAGGTGACACTGTCCTGCGTCGTCGCGGTCTTGAGCAGGGCATCCCAGAGCGTCAGTTCCGCGCGGGCCGCTGGGTCGGTCAATGTCACCTCGGCGGTGCCGCCGCTGACCGCGATGATGTTGCCCAGATGCTGATCGAGGGCGTACTGCAATTCGCGGCGCTGCTCGGGCAGGCCCGTCAGGCCCTCCGCCGCGCAGACGGGGGAAGACAGCACGACGATGCCCGCATCCGGCGCGAGGGCGTGGTAGAGTTCGACATCAAGCTCCGTCTCTAGCCCCCACGATTGGATGAACTGTTGCTGCGAGGCAGTGACGTTGGTGGGGTTGGGGCCGATGGGGTTGACGACCTGCACCTTCACCTTGGGCAGACCGTACCGCTGGCTGTAGGTGTCGAGGTCGGCCTGGACGGTGGGGCTGCCAAAGCACACCATGTCGATGATGGTCTGCCCCTTGCCCGTGAAGCCCTGGGCGATCAGGCCGTCTATGTGATAGGCGGCGCGCAGATCCCTGGGTGTGTAGTAACCGGCATGGGCTGGCGTGATGGTGCCCGACACGGTCGGCACCCCAGTGGGCACCGTGCTCCGCGTGGTCTTGATGGTGGCAGTCGTGCAGCCCGCGCCGATTCCCGCGATGAGTAACAACAGGCCCAACCAGGCGCGCTGCTGGATCTTCCCCAACATATCTTCTAAATCCCTCTCGGTATCCATATTGCGCTAGGCTAGCAGCGCCCACCCTGATGAAGCGATCTCGACGTATGCAGCTATTATGCCACCATTCCGCGCGTGTGGGACAACGGCATGGGCGGTACTTCCTCACTGCATCCGCCGGGGAAATCTGAGTTGGTGGGCTGGTGCGCCGTCACATGGGTGGTCCCGCCCCTTTGGCCGGATGCTCGCGCATGCTATACTTACTACACAGTAGAGACCGACAACGAAAAGGGAGCACGCATGGCGAGTTTGTACCCCATGCAGTCATGTCACGAATGCGAGGCCGAGGCGGCGGGTCGCTGCCCCTCGTGTAACAATCCCCTGTGCATGGAGCATTTCGCGCGGCATGCGCACACGCCCTGCGCGCGGCACCTGGCGCAACATCACGACGAATATCTGTGCTACATCTGCGGCACGCACGTGGTGCCCGAGCAATGGTCCACCGCCGTCTTCGCGCATTATGTCGATGAGCACAAGTGCTTTGGCTGCAATCGCTACATCTGCGATGACCACACGCGGCGGCGCGACGAACAGGTGAAGATCGTCCAAGACGGGCTGCGGGGCCACCGCTATCACCTGACCGCGCGTTCCTGCGATCTCTGCGCGCCGCTGCGTCCAGCGGGCGGCATCATCGGCGTCGGCTGGTGGGCGGCGGGGGCCGTCACCCTCGCCCTGACAGGATGGTTCTTGCTGCATGGCTAATTCGCCCCACCCCACCCAGGCCGCCGAGGCGGCGCACCTCGACGCGGCGCTGGAACGCTTCCGCGACGACATCACGGCGGAGATGCGCGCCTTCCTGGCCGCTAATGACGCCGATCCTGACCTGCATTCATTCTATGGCGCGATGGCCTATCATCTGGGATGGGTCGACGCCGAGTTCGCCCCGACCGCGAACCCGCCGGGGAAGCTGCTACGCCCCGCCCTGGTGCTGTGGGCAAGCGAATTGGCCGCGCTGGCGACCGGAGCGGATGACGCCACGCGCGCCGCACGGCTGCATGGCGCGCTGCCCGCCGCCGTCAGCGTGGAACTGGTGCACAACTTTTCACTGATCCACGACGACATCGAGGACCGCGACCGGCTGCGGCGCGGACGGCCAACGGTCTGGTCCATCTGGGGCGAACCCCAGGCGATCAACATCGGCGATGGCATGTTCGCGCTGGCACGCCTGGCGCTGCTAGACTGCGGCACGCGCGGCGTCGCCACGCCCGATGTCCTGAGCATGGCACGCACGCTGGACCGCACCTGTCTGCGCCTGTGCGAGGGGCAGCACCGCGACATGGGCTTCGAGGCCAGCACCACCGTCACACCGCAGATGTATCTGGACATGATCGCGCGCAAGACGGCGGCGCTGATGCGCGCGGCCTGCTCCTTTGGCGCGACGGTCGGCGCGGCGGGGGATGGCGGCATCGTGCAGGATCTGGCGCAGTTCGGCGAATGCCTGGGGGTCGCCTTCCAACTACGCGACGACCTGCTGGGCATCTGGGATGCCCACACCAGCCTGGGCAAGACGGCGGCGGGCGACCTGCGGCGGCGCAAAAAGAGCCTGCCCGTCATCCATGCCCTCGCCAACGCCCCCGCCGAGGCACGCCAGCGCCTCGCCGCCATCTACGCCGCCGCAAGTGAACCGAGCGAGGACGAGATCACCTGGATGCTGGAGGTGATCGGCACGACCTCGCGCGCCTGGTGCCGCGAACAACTGGCCGACCTCTGCGCCAGCGCGCGCACGGCGCTCGCTCATGCCTGTGCCGCGCACGCGGGGGTGGCCGACACAGAAGCCGCACAGGCGCTGAGCGCGGTGGTCGACTACATCGCGCTGGCCGCCAGCCCGGCAGAATAGGCGGCCACCCATGACGGACCGCGCGGCGATCAATCCCGAGACGCTCGGCACCGTCCGCGTCGTTGACGAGAGGCCCGACGCGGCGTCGTGGCTGATGGCCGCGCCCGATGGTCGCCAATTCGTCCGTAAGAGCATGCCGACGCCCCTGCTGGCGCTGCGGGCACGCAACCTCTTCACCGAACGGCTGGCAGCGGTGGCTCAGGTGCGTCACCCCAACCTCGCGCCGCTGGCGGCGGGGGGCATCCGCCGTCGCACCGAATGCTTCACGCTGATCCCCTACGTCCCGCGCCGTTCGCTGCTGGACGCGTTGAACCCTGGCGACCTGCGGCTGTGGACGCTGCCACTGCCCCCCGGCGATGCCGTGCGCCTGGTGCGGGCGCTGGCAGAGGGCGTCCAGGCGCTGCACAACGCGCGCATCCTGCATGGGCGGCTGAAGCCGACCAACATCTTGCTGGCGGTCGGCGCGGAGGGCGCGTTGCAGCCGCAGATCACCGATGTGCTGCTGCACGAGGGCTTCGCCGGTACGCCGCTCCGCTTCGGCAAAGAGCGGCCCAGTGGATTGGCTGACCCCTGGCTCTACCTCGCGCCCGAGGCCGCCGATGGCCGCGCGGAATTGGCGAGCGACCAGTACGCGCTGGCGATCATCGCCTTCCTGCTATTGACGGGCGATCTACCCATTGTCGGCGACCCCGTGCTGATGCTGCGGGGCCGCGAGACGCCCGAGCTGCGCAAGGCCAGCACGCTGAACCCCGTCTTGCCCGCCGCCGTGGATGGCGTGCTGTGGCGACCGCTGACCCGCGCCCCGCGCGGGCGCTACCCCACCGTGCGGGCCTTTGCCCAGGCACTGAGTGAGGCACTGGGGGCGAGCCGGACGACCCACCACGTCGCCCTCGCGCCCGGCAGCATCCCCATCGCCAACGCGCGGGGCGAGGCCATCAGCATCCGCGAACTGCACGAGTCGCTGCCCGCGCTGACGCCGCTCGCCGTGTGGCGTGACGCGCCGACCTCGCCCATCCCAGGCCTGCCCGATCTGCCGCCCAGCTACCAATGGACGGATGAGGTCGTCAGCTCCTACATCCCCGTCGTGGTGCCCGCGCCGCCCCTGCCCGCGCCGCGCCGCCGCCGGGGCAATGGGGCGCTGGTCGTCGCGCTGGTGCTCATCATGCTGCTGATAGCTGCCCTGCTAGCGTGGTTCTTCGTGCCAGGACTACCGATCCATATTCGATGAGGCGATGCCCCACTGCGCCAGCACCCAGGCCAGCGACGCCGCCAGGGGTTCAGCACCGTCGACGCTGAGCACAGGCAGGTCGCGCCTGTGCGCGGTTTCGGCGACGTAGGCCGCGAAGCCGATGTCGCGCGCCATCCAGTTGGCGAAGGCCGTCTGGGGATCGCTGCACCCCGCAACGACCACCGAGGGCCAGCCACGTTGTGCGTAGTGATGGCGCTGAAACGCGGGGGTAGGCACCAGCCACGCGCCATGCCCTTGTGCCCCTGGCACCGCTGCGACGCATTCGGGCAAGAGGGCAGCGCCCTCCACCAGCAGCGGGCGCGGTCCTGGCTGTGCCGCGATGTCCGCCAGGATGGCGGCGAATTCCTCACGATACATCGCGATCTCGGTCGCGGTCTGCTCGGCCACGGGACGCAGCCACAGCGCGTTGTCGCGCAAATGCCCGACCAATGCGAGGGTGGGGCTGACGCGCGCATCAGCCTCGTCCGCGTGCCGCTGATACGCGGCATCGCACGAATACACGTCCCAGCCATAGCGCCCGGCGATCATCCGCGCCACCGTGCTTTTGCCCGCGCAGGGCGAGCCGCCCAACCAATAGATTGCGCGACCGATGTCAACAGTGCGGGGTGTATTCATGGCGATGCGGTCCCTCTTCACCCGACCGTCGCTTTGGCCTCGCCCCACAGGGCCAGTTGGGTGGCGCGGTCGAGATCCTCGAAGACGAGGCCGCGCGCGTGGGCCAGATGCTCCATCTGCTGAAAGCGGCGGCGGAATTTGTCGTTCGCGGCGCGCAGGGCCAGTTCGGCGTCGACCTCCATGCGGCGGGCGAGCGCGACGACGGTGAAGAGCAGGTCGCCCAGTTCGTCGGCCTGGGCCTCGGGCGTGGTCGCCGCGAGCACCTCTTGGGTTTCCTCGTGCAGCTTGGCGACCCAGTCGTCCAGCGTCGGCCAGTCGAAGCCCGCCTTTACCGCGCGGCGCTGCGTGTCGTGCGTGGCGGCCAGCGCGGCGGTGTGACGCGGGATGCGCTTCAGGCGGCTCTCGAAGGGCGGCTGCTCGCCCGCGTCGGCGCGTTCGGCGCGCTTGATGGCCTCCCAGTTCGCCACCACTTGCTCCGCGCCCGTCACCGCCACATCGCCAAAGACGTGCGGGTGACGGCGGATCAGCTTGCTGGTGATCGCCTCATAGACATCGCCGATGGTAAAGGCATCCTCTTCCTGGGCGATCTCGGTGTGCAGATAGACTTGCAATAGCAGATCGCCCAGTTCCTCGGCCAGATGTTGCGGGTCGTCGGCGAATTCCTCGATGGCATCGGCGACCTCGGCGGCCTCTTCCAGCACATAGGGCGTCAGCGAAGCGTGGGTCTGCTTGCGGTCCCAGGGGCAGCCCTCGGGTGCGCGCAGCCGCGCCACCACGTAGCGTAGCGCCTCGGGCGTGCGCAGGGCTTGCAGCGACGTGGCGGGGACGGCGGGCACATAGAGACTGGTCAGGTGGTCGGCGAAGTCGTCGCGGTCGGCCTCTCCCAGCGGCACGGTGCGCACGCGCTCCTCGGGCAGCCCGGCGGCCTGCACCAGCGTCACCTCCCAGGTCGCGGGGAAGACCTCGAGCAGGGCCAGCTTGGCGGCGCTCGCCATGCGGCGGTTAAAGACCTGCGACACCAGCAGCGGGCGCGTCGTGGTCAGCGCCCCCGCGACCTGCTGGGGCAGCAGATCGGCCAGTTCCGTCGCGTCCACGATCTGCAAGCTATCGGCGATGGGGTCCAGGTTCAGCCGCGCGCAGATCGGCTCGATGAAGGAGAGGCCCGCGATGATGCGTGTGGCGATGCCGCGCTCTTCGGCCAGCGCGCGCACCAGCCGCACCGACGCCTCGCCGATGAGCGGATGCCCCGGCACGGCATAGGTCAGCGGCTCAGACGCGGCGACCGCGATCAATTGCTCGGCCATCTGGGCATACAGTCCCTGCCAGGCGTCGGCGTGCTCGTATAGCTCATCAAATGAAGTGAGCACCAGATCGGGCCGCTGGGCGCGCAGGGCATCGACGGTGGGGTGGCGCAACGTGCGCAAGATGAGGCGCGGCGCGGTGATCAGCGCGTGCTGCGCGGCGACCGTCACATCGTCCCACGCGCCCGGCCCCAGGCCGACGATGGTGAGCGAACCGGCGGGGGTGGAGGGGAGCTTCTTGGTGCGGGGCATGGCGCATCCTTCAGGCATAGCGGTGAGGGCAGACATGGGTGTCTGCCCTCACTGAAAAGACAATCGTTATTGGAATGATATCACGTCCGCTTATGCTTGTTGGTCGAGCGTCAGCACCGGACCGCACGAGACGCCGCCCGTGTTGCCGCACCAGTTGACGTTGACCTGGGCATGCGCGGCGCGTGACCACTGGGTGATGAGGCCATTGATGGCCGCGCCCTGGAGGCTGGTGCGCGCGTTGGTGACGATGGGCTGCGTGCTGTCGAGCGTGGAAAGGAAGATGCCGGTGTTGCGCGAGACGACCTGCACGATGCTATAGCCGAGGCGCGATGCTTTGGCCACCTCGACGGTGGTATTCACCGGGATGGACCCTTTGCCAAAGACGACGCCATCAACCTCGGCGGGCAGGTAGCCGGGGGGAACCGCCACGATGTCGCCGCCGCTCGCCTGGGCCGAATCAAGGGAGTTTTTCGTCGCCAGCGACGCCCAATCGCCCCCACTTTTCAGCGCGGCGAGGATCGTATTGGCCTGGGCCTTCGTCTTGACCGTGATGATCTTGACGTGCGCGAGGTCGACCCGCAGATCGCCGCCCTTGAGGTTTTTCGGATCGAGGAACTGCTGCTCGACGATCTGCTGATGGACGAAGGGGCGATAGGTGTCGGGCGTCAAGATGCCTTGGTCGACCAGTGGCTTGTAAGGCGAGGTGCCTGTCAATTGCTTGAAGTCGGACTGCACCTGCGCGTCTTCTAGTGTCTTGACGCGCGCCCAGGCCTCTGGGGTCAGCAGCCCCTTCGCGTTCTGGTCGATCACCATATTCGTGGCAAGCAGGTTGAGCGCCTGTTGCTGGGCCTTTTGGTGTGCGACACGGCCACGGAGCAACTGCCACGACGGCAACGAGGAATCCTGCACGTTGGCGACGCCCTCAAGGAGCTTGGTGACGGCCAAGAACTGCGACGTACTGATCGCTTTATTGCCGATGATCGCCGCGTTGCTTGCGTCACCCAGGCTTGGGCCGCTGCACGCGGCGAAAAGCATGCCAACCAGGGCGAATAGCAGCACCACCGTCGGGCGTCGCTGCGGCTTGTGTTGCATCTGCACGCGCTCTCTCCCCCACATCAACCGATTCCTTGCGATGATATCACCCGAAGCGTGCATCCGTCAAATGTCTCGCCCGTTTGGGTCGCGCCATTCAGCCCATCTGCTTGACAGTCCCCAGCGAGATTGCTAGGCTAGAGGCGAGCATGAATGACGCACGGATCACCGCATATCAACACGATAGAGAAAGAGCAGAGGTAGCCCCCATGGCCGTGGAAGCAGCACCGCTCGGTAGCAGCACCAGGGACGCCGCGACGGCCACGCCCGCCGCCCAGGTCCTCCCTACCGAATACGTTGATGGGGTGCGCGGCATCGCGGCGACGTATGTGATGCTGAACCACGCGCGCTTCTTGCTTTTCATCAGCGCGGCGACGGCGCTGGCGACGCAGCCGAGCGCGCCCTTCCGCGCGTTGCTCTACGTGCTGTCGACCACGCGCTATGGCGTCGCGGGGGTGATGTGCTTCTTCATCGTCAGCGGCTACGCCATCCACTATCGCCAGGCCAACAAGCTGGCGACCACCTGGCAAAAGATGTCGTGGCGTGACTACGCCTGGCACCGCGCGCGTCGCCTCTACCCGCCCCTGCTGGCGGCTATCGTCATCATCTTGGTCGCCGATACCATCGGGGCGCATCTGTACCCCGGCCTCTATCAGGGAACATCATCGGTGCTGGCGCTCGGCGGCGACCACACGCCCACCATCGGCAGCTTGCTGGGTACCCTCACCTTCACCCAGGGCTTCGTCACCAAGGTCTTTGGCAGCGACGATCCGCTGTGGTCGCTGGCATATGAAGCGTTCTTTTATCTGCTGTACCCCATCGTTTTGGGGCTGGACCAACGCATCGGCCCGGTGAAGACGATGGGCATCATCCTGGCGCTGGGGCTGAGCGTCGCGGCGCTCATCGGCGTGGGCATCACCCCGGCGGGGCTGGGCGTGGACCAGTTTTCGCCGCTGGGCATCGCGACCCACGTGCTGAACCTGCTGGCGCTGTGGCCCGCGTGGGTCGCGGGGGTCTTCATCGCCGACGCGCGGGCCGGACGGGTGCAGATCCCCACGCGGTGGTGGTCGGTGGCGGCGGTGGTGGGCTTCGGATTGCTCATCGGTTCTGGCCTGTATCTGGTGCTGCGCAACCCGAATGTGCAGATCAACGACATCAACATCTTTTATCTGGTGTGGGTGGTCGGCTTCGTCGGCCCCATCGGTTGGCTCTGCGCGGCGCGGCATCCGCAGCGAATGCATGACCTCGTGGGCATCGTCTTTCGCCCACTGCGCCGCCTCGGCGCGATGTCGTATTCGCTGTATGTCATCCATTTCCCGATCTTGGCGCTGCTCTGCGCGGCCTGGCTGGCCTCGCACGACCAACTGCCCCGCGCGCCCTGGTTGATGCTCGTGGGCATCGCCCTGGTGCTGGTCGTGGGCTACGGCGTCTACCTCGTCGCCGAGCGGCCCTTCACCGGCAAGCGGAATTTCGCGAAAGCGCCCGCTTCTCAGACCACGGCCAACGTTCGGTAACGTCCGTTGTATGGGCACCCATTTATCTCAGGTGAGATTTTTCTGAAATTTGTATGAGCAACAGCATCGCGAAAATCACTGGCGCACCTGGCTGCGGCACACCTCATCGCGTTTCATGCACCCTGTGTTTCATTTCAAAAGAGAGATAGGGTATTGCACGAAACGCATCTCTCTCGTATAGATATGAGGGTGGATATCGCGTTCTGAGATATCACACATCCCTGGAACAAGCGATGTGCCTTGTTCCCATTTTACGGAGGATGCAGGCTTGAAGCAGGTTTTACAGGCGAAACTGACGTGGTTCCTTTTCGCCGCTGGCTGCGCATTGGCGCTGGCCTTTGCCATTGGTGCTAACACGGGTGCCGTTTCCGCGAGCACTGTGCCCGCCAAGACGGTTGCACACACGGTCAAAACGACCACGACCAGCACCAAGCACAATAGCAACAATAACCGCCGCGACAACGACCGCCGCAACTACAACTACAACAACTATAGCTACAACAACAATCACAGCAATTGCAACCTGACCTACCTGTCGCCGATCTTCGGCGGCTATGGCTGCAACAGTGGTTGCTATGGCAACCAGAGCTGGGGCAACGGTTGTGGCAATGGTTGCTATGGCAACCAGAGCTGGAACAACGGTTGTGGCAATGGTTGCTATGGCAACCAGGGCTGGAACAACGGTTGTGGCAACCAGGGCTGGAACAACGGTTGTGGCAACAGTGGCTGGGGCAATGGCTGCGGCAATAGCTGCGGTAGCATCAGCTACATCGGCTAGTGCATTCCCTGGGGTCGCTCCGCGCGGTTAGGCGCGGTGCGGTCCCCGCTGATAGGTTCACTTTCCTTTGGGGAAGTGGACCTATCTTTTTTGTTGGCGCGGTTTCGCGACGCACGGGCATCCCCCTGCTACGTCGCCTTCCATTCGGGCTATTCCTGTGTTTCGCAGGCGGACACTATGGTAGAATAGGGCCATTAGCGACGCCCTGTGCAGCATAGGGCCACGTCATCATGCAACCTTTCGCCGTTTGATTGCCGCGCATCGTTCATCGGCATTTTCCTACGAGGAGCACCACCCATGGCCAGACGCAGACCCACCTATGAAGATCGCTACGATGACCGCCAGGGTGGCAACCTTGATGGCTGGGGAGACGACGAGTGGGGCAACAGCGGTGGTGGCGCGCGTGGGGGTGGCGGCAACGCCAGCCGGGGCAACAGCGGCCCCAAAGCCAGTGGCCGTGGCAACAATAATAGCAGCGGCGGCGGGCGCGGTGGCTCTGGCGGCGGACGCGGCATGAGCGATGACGAAGTCACCCAGATGCTCGTCGAGGCCCAAAACCACTACCAAGATGGCCGTGCTGACGAAGCCATCGAGATCTGCGAAGAGCTGGTCTCGATCTATGGTCGCACCGATGCTCGCTATTACCTCGCGTGGATGTACCAGGAAGAGCACGTCTGGGAAAGCGCCATCGAGCACTACACCGCCTTGCTCGACGACATCGACTACGCGCTGTCGTGCTATTTCGCGTTGGGGCAGTGCTACCGCGCCAAGGGCGACCTGAAGGCCGCCGTCAATTACTTCGATGAGGCTGTCGACCGCGTCAACCTGGACGCGCTGAACCGCGAAGAGTCGGACCAACTGATCCAACTGTGCTATGAGGCGGCGCGCACGCACGATGACCTGGGCAACACCGAGGCGGCGGATACCGTCTATGGCGCGCTGCTCGGCTTTTTGCGCAGCCGGGGCTGGCAAGACAAGGTCGCCGAGGCCGAGCGCCTGATGGCCGCGCGCACCAAGGGCGGCGCGCCCGGTGCCGCCAGCCCCGCCGCCTCCGCACCAGGGATGCCCAAGAGTTCGGTGCCCGGCTTCAATGGCAACATCAGCCGTTCGGGGTTCCTGGTGGACCAACCCGCCAGTTCGATGCCTGGCATGCCGATGGGCAACCCCGCGCTGGCCGCCGCCATGCCTCCACCGGTCATCGTGCCCCAGGGGCCACCGATGGGCAGCCCCGCGCGCTCCGCCCCACCGATGCCCCCGGCCTATGGGCCACCGGCCATGTCGGTCCCGCCCGCGCCCTTTGGGAACTCGATGCCCGGCGTGGGCGGGCGCATGGCGACGGGGCTGCCCGTGGCCGAGCCGCAGCGCACCAAGGTGCTGAACGCCATGCGCGAGGTCGAGACGTACATCTCGCACGGCCTCTACACCGCCGCCATCGAGGAATGCCTGCGCATCATCGAGGTCGCGCCGCAGTTCCTCGACGTGCATCAGTCGCTGGCCGAGATCTATGTGCATCAGGGCAAGATCGACCAGGCCGTGACGAAGTACGCCATTCTCATCGACACCTATCTGGTCAATGGCCGCGTGGATGACGCCATCACGGCCTATCGGCGCATCTTGCAGTTAGAACCGAACAACCTGACGTATCGCAGCAAGCTCATCACGCTGCTGGCCCAGCACGGGCGCACCGACGAGATGCTGCGTGAGCGCATCCAGGCGGCGGAAACGTATCTGCGCATGGGCTACCCCGACCGCGCCATCGAGCAATTCGAGCAAGCCCTGATGGCCGCGCCCAGCAACATCGGTCTGCGCCAGAGCTACGCGCTGGCCCTGGTGCGCGCGGGCAAGGTGAATCAGGGCATCAGCGAGTTGCAGCGCATCCTCCAGGTCGATCCGCAAAACACCCTCGCTCTGGCGCGCTGGCACATCGCGCTCTGCTCGGGTGCTGGCTCGCTGTCGAGCGCGGGGGGCCTGGCGAGTTCGGGTGTGATGCTGCCCGCCGATGGTCAGACGCGCGTCGCCATCATGGACATCCTGAACCGTCTGGCGCGGGCACTGCGCGCCGAGAAGTTGCATGGCTATGATGAGGTGCTGCGCGAGTATCTGTCGGCCATCGAGGCGACCCCGACGAATGGCGACCTGCGCTATGGTCTGGCGACCATCTACCACGCCGCCAATCGCTATGCCGATGCCCTGCCGCACTACCAATCCGCCGCGACGATGCCGGGGCTAGAGATCTTTGGTCACGTGGGCGCGGCGCTGGCGCTGCTGGGGATGGGCGACGGCTCGTCCTCCGCCGGTGCGGTGCGCGAACTGGAAGAGGCCAGCGCCGCCGCGCGCCGCACCCCGCCCTCGCCGCAACTGTGGGGCAACCGCCCCCGCCTGGACGGCGAAGAGATCCTCGCGCCTGATGTCGAGATCTCGCAATTGCTCGCCCGCGCGTACCAGCGCTCGAACCCTGGCGCGGCGATGGGCGGCGCGGCATCACCCTTCGGTGGCATGGCCCCGATGGCCGCGCCCGTGCAGCCGCAGAGCCATCCGCTCGGGCGCGCGGCGGGGGCCTACACCGACGAGATCTATCGCACCATGGCCGAGATCTCTGCGCGGCATCCGGGCGACATCCCCGGCACGCTGCACGAGATGGTGCAGTTGGTGCGCCACTATCGCAGCCAACGCCAATATGAGCAATCGGTCATCGTGCTCAATGAACTGACGCGCATCGCCCCCGAGGACGCCTCGGTGCGTGCCGAACTGGCCGAGATCCACATCACCCGTGGCTTGCTAGACGAGGGCATGGAAGAGATGCGCCGCGTCTTCGAACTGTATAAGCGCCAGGGGAAAATCGGCGAGGCTTCGCAAACCCTACAACAGGTCAGCGAGATCCAGTGGCAAATGGGCCAGCACGAGGGCGCGATGGCGACGCTGAAGCAGGTGCTGAACCTGACCCCCGACGACATGGGATCGCGCATGCTCTACGTGCAATATTGCCTGGAGATCGGCATGCGTAAAGAGGCGGCGGAGCAGCAAACGGTGCTGGCCCGCTACTACTTCCACAGTCGCCAGACCAAGGAAGCCGTCGCCATGCTGCAACAACTGATCGCGCTGGACGGCAGCAACTACGAGGCCTATGACCTGCTGGGCCAAACCTACCTCTCGGTCAGCGAGATCGAGCAAGCCCTGCGCGTCTATCGCCACCTGGCCAAGCTCAACCCCAACAGCCCCATCGCCCGCGACCGCCTCAACCAGATCCAAGAGATGCGCAACCGGCGCTAAGGTGGTGCATAGTGGCGAAGGGCGCGTGGCGAGGGGGGAGCCAGCGGGTGAACCCTCGCCATGCGCTCTTATCGGCTGGCTTCCTCACATTCCGCCCGTTCACCCCGCCCGCCGTCTCGGTGTGCTGCATCTTCTCGTTGAGCTACACCATTTCGCCCACGCTATCGCCTCACCCGCGAGCCGCTCAGGTCCGCGAGTGCCCCGCCATGGCGGCGGTGAGCGCGGTGGTCAGGCCCTCCATCGTGTACTCGGTGGCGACGACGTCGGGTTCCAGGCCATAGCTCTGCGCGGTGTCGGCGGTGATGGGGCCGATGCACGCGATGACGATGCCCGCCAGCGCCTCCGCCGGGTCGCGCCCGCCCAGCGCCTCGACGAAGCCACGCACGGTCGAGGAACTGGTGAAGGTAATGGCATCGGGCCAGGGATCGCCCAGCGCCCGCGCCACGGCGGCAAGGGCCAGCGGCGGGGTGATGGTGCGATACGCCGCCACCTCGTCCACCGTCGCGCCCGCGTCGCGCAGCAGCGTCGCCAGCGCGGGGCGGGCGATGTCGGCACGGGGCAGCAAGACGCGTTGGCCCGCCACATCGCCGATCTGCGCCGCCACGGCCTCCGCGACGAACTCGGTGGGGATGAAGTCGGGGCGCAATCCGCGGTCGCGCAGTGCCGCCGCTGTCGCGGGGCCGATGGCCGCCACGCGCGCCCGCACCGCCCGCCAGTCGCGCTCCTTCGCCGCCAGTCGCTCGGCGAAGGCCGCCACGCCATTGACGCTGGTAAAGATGATCCAGTCATAGTCGCCCTCGGCCATCTGTGCCAGCGCGGCATCGAGCGGCGCGGGGTCGGCGGGGACGATCTGGATGGTCGAGAGGGTGACGGTTTCCGCGCCGAGCGCCGCCAAGCGATCCGCTAACTCGGGAGCTTGCTCGCTGGCGCGGGTGATGACGACCCGTTTGCCCCACAGGGGCCGCTGCTCGAACCACGCCAGCTCGTCGCGCAGCCCCGCGACCGCGCCTATGATGGTGATGGCGGGCGGGGCCAGCTTCGCCGCCCGCACCTGCTCGGCGATGTCGGCGAGGTTGCCCGTGACGGTGCGCTGGCGTGGCGTGGTGCCCCAACGAATGACGGCGGCGGGCGTGGTGGCCGCGCGCCCATTGGCGATGAGTTGCGTGGTGATGCTGGCGAGGTTGCCGACGCCCATCAAAAAGATCAGCGTGCCCGTGCCGCGCCCCAGGCTGGGCCAGTCGATGTCGCTGGCATCCTTCGTCGGGTCTTCGTGCCCGGTGACGACCGTGAAGGAGGTCGCCAACCCGCGATGCGTGACGGGGATGCCCGCGTAGGCGGGGACGGCCACCGCCGAGGTGATGCCTGGCACTACCTGCCACGGCACGCCCGCCGCGATCAGCGCCTCGGCCTCTTCGCTGCCACGGCCAAAGACGAAGGGATCGCCGCCCTTCAGCCGCGCCACGGTCTTGCCCGCCAGCGCGCGGGCCACCAGCAGCGCGTTGATCTCATCTTGCTCTAGGGTGTGCTGGCCCGCTTTTTTGCCGACATAGATGTATTCGGCGTCGGCGCGGCCCTCGCGCACCAGCGCGGCATCGACCAGGTAGTCATAGACCACCACATCCGCCGCGCGCAACCACCGCAAACCCTTGACCGTGATCAACCCTGGATCGCCCGGCCCCGCGCCGATCAGATAGACCGTTCCTGGCACGGTCGCCCCACGCTCACTCATGTCAAATCGCCCCTTTATCCCCTTCGTTATAGCATCCCCGATGCGTGCCTGACCAGGGGCCGATGGGGCAAAGTCGGTGAATCTTCCGTGAAGGTTGCGTGGGGCAGCCGCTATACGCCGCCAGGGGGCGCGCCGCTACTCCTCCGCCGCGCCCGCCGCGATGGTGCCCGCCCCCGCCGGAGCCATCACCCGTTGCCCCGTCAGGTAGCTCGCCGCGTCGAAGTGCCGGGTGCGGCGACGGTAGGCGAAGGTGAAGCCCGGCCAGAGGGTCGAGTTGCGACCATTTTCATCCAGGTACCAACTGTTGCAGCCCGAGAGCCAGACGGTGCCCGCTAGACGCTGCTGCAATTCATCATTATAGGTCGCTTGCACGTCGGGGCGCACTGCCAGGGTGGGCAGCGCCGCGCGGTCCATCGTGCGCAGGGCATCGAGGATGTAGTTGTACTGCGACTCCATCATATAGACCATGGAGGTATGGCCCAGTCCCGTGTTGGGGCCGATCAGCAAAAAGAGGTTCGGGAAGCCCGCCACCGTCGTGCCCAGGTACGCCTGGACGCCCCCGCGCCATGCCTCGGCTAAGGTCTGCCCGCCCTGCCCCCGCACGCGTTCCGCGATGGGCATATCCACCACATGAAAGCCCGTCGCGCAGATGATCGTATCGACTGGGCGCTCGTGCCCGTCCGCCGTGATGATGCTGTGCGGGCGAATCTCGCGGATGCCGTCGTTGATGACCGCGACGTTGGGTTGCGCGACGGCGGGGTAAAAGTCATCCGAAATGAGGATGCGCTTGCAGCCTATCGTGTAGTGCGGCGTCAGCTTGGTACGCAGCGTGGGGTCGCTCACCTGGGCCGTCAGGTGGTTCGTCGCCTCTTTGCTGGCGCTCGACATCATCGCGGGGCGATAGACCATCGCCAGCGCGCCGATCTCGCGTTGCGCGTAGATCAGCCCCCGCACCGCGCGTTGCGCCAGCGGCAGCCGCCGAAAGAGCGCCTGTCGCCACGCGGGGATGGCATGGTCGTTGCGCGGGATGATCCACGGCGGCGTGCGCATATACAGATCCAGTTGCCCAACCTGGGGCTGAATCTGGGGGACGAACTGAATCGCCGAGGCCCCGGTGCCGATGACGGCCACCCGTTCGCCCGTCAGGTCGTGGTCATGGTTCCACTGCGCCGAATGAAACAACGTCCCCGCGAAACTCGCGATGCCAGGGATGGCGGGCAGCGACGGTTCGCTGAGCGGCCCCTGCCCCGAGATGCTGATATTGGCGGTGTAGTGTCCCTGATTCGTGGTGAAGTGCCAGAGCTGATCCGCGTCGTCCCAGCGCGACGACTGCACCTCGTTGTTCCAGCGGATATGCGGACCCAGGTCATAGCGGTCGATGCAGTCGCGCAGGTACGCCCAGATCTCGGGCTGCGACGAATACGCCCGGCTCCAGTTGGGGTTGAGCGCGAACGAGAACGAATAGAGGTGCGAGGGCACGTCGCACGCGCACCCCGGATACGTATTATCGCGCCACGTCCCCCCCGCCTCCGCCGCTCGCTCGAGGATGATGAAATCGTGGTAGCCATGCTGCTTGAGCCGAATGGCCATCCCCAGCCCCGAAAAACCCGTCCCCAAGATGGCGATGCGAGTGTGTGTGGTGGTGCTTTGCGTTTGTTGCATCGATGTGGCGAACCCCCTTTGGTTGGCTGACGAATCAACGTTGTCATCGCATAGTATACCATATTTCTGAATGTCGTTCAATCCTGAATCGTAACTCAGTATGTTGAGGTGCCGCTGCTGGTGCTCGGTACGTTGCTTTGCGGCTGGCCCCCTGCCTCCGTGCCAGAAAACGCCATGGGTGATTTCTCGCCACGAGACTGGCTACAATACCAAGGGATGCTACAGCGGTTGGCATCATCGCATTCCCCATTCCGCGTGCGAGCGCGATAAGGAGATGACCATGGCTCTGATACTGCGTGAAGATGACGTGCGACACTTGCTGACCATGCCCGACGCCATCGCCGCGCTGGACCGCGCGTTCCGCGACTGGGACACGGGCGCGGCGCAGAATGTGTCGCGCCAGCGCATCGTGCAGCCGCCACCCCAGCCGGGCGTGCTGCATCTGCTGGCGGCGTCGGTGCCCGCGCTCGATGCCACGGGCTTCAAGGCGTACACCGCGACAGCAAAGGGGGTGCGTTTCGTGGTGAACCTCTACCGCGCCTCGACCGGCGAATTGCTGGCGATGATGGAGGCCGACTGGCTGGGCCGCATGCGCACGGGCGCGGCCTCGGGTCTGGCGACGCGCTACCTGGCCCGGCAGGGTGCCACGACGCTGGCATTGCTGGGCACTGGGGGCCAGGCCGAAACGCAGTTGCTGGCGATAGCCGCCGCGCGACCGCTGGCGCAGGTGCGCGTCTGGGGCCGCGACCGTGGGCGAGCAGACGAATTCTGTGGCCGTCTGGGCGACCAAACGGGCCTGGCGCTGACCGCCGTCGCCTCCGCTGAGCAGGCCGTGCGGGGGGCCGACATCGTGGCGACGGCGACCACCGCGCGCGAGCCGATCCTCCACGGTGAATGGCTCGCCGAGGGCGCGCACGTCAACGCGATGGGCGCGAACTGGGCCGACCGGCGCGAGGTCGACGCGGCAACCATCACTCGCGCGGCCATCATCGCCGCCGATTCCATCGCCCAGGCGCGCACCGAGGCGGGCGACCTCGTCATCCCCGCCGACGCAGGTCAGCTTGATTGGTCGCGTGTGACCGAATTGCACGCCATCGTCGCGGGCACGCAGCCAGGCCGCACCGACGACGCGCAGATCACGCTCTTCAAATCCATCGGCG
>JBBQSR010000015.1:0-17330 GCA_038234855.1 Ktedonobacterales bacterium
CGGTTCGTCGCGCCCCGTCACCGATGACGAATGGCTGCCCCACCACCACCACATCGGCCAGACGGGCCGCACGGTCAAGCCGGAACTCTACATCGCGGCGGGCATCTCGGGCGCGGTGCAGCACCAGGCAGGCATGCAGACCAGCAAGTACATCAACGCCATCAACAAGGACAAAGATGCCCCCGTCTTCACCTTCAGTGATCTCGGCGTCGTCGGCGACCTGAAGGCGATCATCCCCGAACTGACCAAGCTGGTGCAAGAGTATAAAGCGAGCCACTGAGGGGATGTGCGGGTGGTTGCAGATACATGGTGGCGGGTGGTACTAGGAGGGCGGGGGGCGGTTGAAACCGCGCCTGAACGCCTGCGGGCGAGGGTTGGCGCGAATTCAACCGCCCGCCCTCCTTGCAGGAGCAGCCACGATGGATTGGCAAGGGTACATTCATACTGACCCTGACATATTGGCGGGCAAGCCTGTCGTCCGGGGAACGCGGCTGGCGGTAGAATTCATCCTTGAGCTATTCGCTGGAGGGTGGACGCTCCAGCAGGTACTGGAAAACTATCCAAGGCTTACGCCAGAATCGTTGCACGCCATCTTCGCTTATGCGGCGGAATTGGCGTGACAGTAGCAACTCTCCATGACTACGTAGAAACGGGGCACACGTCATGCTCTTTCACTCGCCGACCATCATGCCCACGGGCGGGATCGTGGGGGCGCTGCTTTTCGGTGCGGTCTTCGTCGCCGCCTGGGCATCCTTTGGGCTGCGCATCCGGCACCTCGTCGGGCTGCTGCGGCTGGGCCAGCCCGAGAATCGGCTCGATCACCTGCCAGAGCGCATCGGCTTCTTCCTCAAGGGGGTGCTGGGCCAGAGCGCGGTCCTGCGGAATCCCATTCCGGGGCTGGCGCATTTCTTCACCTTTTGGGGGTTCATCGTCATCCAGTTGGGGGCGCTGAATCTGTGGGCGAACGGCTTCAACTTTTCGCTGCCGTTGGTCAACACCCCTGTGTACGGTGTCATCCTCGATGCCTTCCTGGTCTTCGTGACGCTGGGGTTAGCGGTCTTTGCCTATCGCCGCGTCGTGTTGCGACCCAAAGAGTTGCAGAGCCAGACGCACAAAGCGACGGACGGCTTGATCATCCTCGGCCTGATCTTCCTCGTGATCCTCACGCTGGTAGGCGTCGAGACGTTCAACTATGTCGCCACGCGCGGGGCGGACGCGACGCCGCTGGGGAGCCTGTTTGGGAATATCTTTGGC
Organism: Ktedonobacterales bacterium; assembly: GCA_038234855.1. Taxonomy (GTDB): domain Bacteria; phylum Chloroflexota; class Ktedonobacteria; order Ktedonobacterales; family JACDGC01; genus JACDGC01. The sequence goes on from JBBQSR010000015.1 coordinate 1,255, forward strand.
GGGCTGTCGGTGGCAAGCGCGACGGTGCTGTATCGCGCCTTCTGGTGGGCGCACATCTTCACGGTGCTCGGCTTCCTGGTCTACATCCCGCAGTCGAAGCATCTGCATCTGCTGGCGACACCCTTCAACGTCTTCTTCCAGCGGACGGAGGCCCAGCCACGGGGCGCGCTGCCGCTCATCCCCGATATCGAGGGCCGTTTCGAGCGCGAAGAGAACGTCGGCGTCTCGCAGGTCAATCAATTCACCTGGAAGCAACTGCTAGATGGCTATGCCTGCACCGAATGCGGGCGCTGCAACGCCGTCTGCCCCGCGCTGGAAACGGGCAAGCCCCTCTGGCCGAAAGAGATCATCCTCGGCGTCAAGGAGCAACTCTTCTCTGAGGGCGGCCTGATGCTGGCGGGGCAATACACCGCCGCGCCGGATGAGCGGCGCATCCCTCTGGTCGGCGGGCGCATCCAAGATGAGACGCTGTGGAGCTGCACCAACTGTGGCGCGTGCGTCGAAACCTGCCCCGTCAACATCGACCACGTCACCAAGATCGACGACATGCGCCGCCATCTGGTGATGGAGGAAGAGGGCCGCTTCCCCAAGGAGGTCGCGCCGCTTTTCACCAATCTGGAGCGCAACGGCAATCCGTGGCAGATCCGCAACGACACCCGCGCGGATTGGGCGCGCGACATGGGCGTGAAGCTGCTGAGCGACGACCCAGAGTGCCAGATCCTCTATTGGGTCGGCTGCATGGGGTCCTTCGATCAGCGCAACCGCAAGGTGGCAACGGCCTTCGCCAAGGTGTTGCAAGCGGCGAATGTCGATTTCGCCATCCTGGGGCCTGAGGAAAGCTGCACGGGCGACCCGGCGCGGCGCATCGGCAACGAGTATCTGTGGCAGACGTTGGCGCAGCAAAACATCGAGACGCTGAATGGTTATGGCTTCAACCGCCGCGTGGCCGCCGCGAATAGTGAGGGCAATGGGAGTGCGGCGACTGCCACCGCCACGACACCAGCCACCGTGCCAGGCGCGACGCGGCGGCGCGTCATCTTGGCGACGTGCCCGCACTGCTTCAACACCATCAAGAACGAGTACCCCGAGCTAGGCGGCGATTACACGGTGATGCACCACACCCAGTACATCAACCTGCTGCTCGAGACGGGCAAACTGCAACTGCCCGTGAACTTTGACCGCCGCAAGCTGACGTACCATGACCCGTGCTTCGTCGGGCGCTGGAACGGCGTCTATGACGAGCCGCGCAAGGTGCTGAACGTCCTCAACAACGATGGCATCACCGAGATGCCCCGCAACCGCAACAAGAGCTTTTGCTGCGGCGGCGGCGGTGGTCGCGTGTGGATGGAGGAAAAGACCGGCACGCGTGTCAACCACGCCCGCGTGCAAGAAGCGCTCGACACCGGGGCCGAGGCGATGGCGGCGGCCTGCCCCTTCTGCATCACCATGTTCGAGGACGGCATCACCGCCAAGGGCAAGGCCGAGGACTTCAAGGTTGAAGATCTCGCCGAGATGATCGCCCGCGCCCTCGACGAAGCGCGACTGGGAACGGGTGACGCGGTGCTGGCCGAATAAGCGGACCGCGCGGGGGAAGCGCACTGTTTTTTCTGCTTCCCCCGCGCCATTTTCGGCAAGGCACGACGCACCCTGACCCGTTTTCGCATCCATTGACCCGCCCCCGTGGTTTCACCGGGGGCGGGTCAATGCGTATCGTGGGTATTGTGACCGTGCTGTGACATCGGCGAGGGATACTGTTGGAAGTGGACCACCCATTTCGCTTACGAGACCGCCTTCGCAATGACAGGAGACATCCGCATGACCGCAACTACCCTCGCTCGCCCTACCCGCGCCAATTACCAAGAAGAGGGCGAAACCGCGTGGCTCTATCGCGCGCTCGCTGACCACACCCCCGATGCGACCATGGCCGCGGTGTTGCGCCGCATGGCCGCCATGGAACAACGCCACGCGGATCGCTGGGCGGACCAATTGCGCCAAACCGGAGAGGTCGTCCCGCCACTGCAACCAGGCATGCGGGTGCGTTTGTTGGCGTGGTTGGCACGCCGCTTTGGAATCGCCGCCGTGCTACCCTCCGTCATGGCCGCCGAAGAACGCGCCGCCCTGACCTATGCGACGCAGCCCGACGCGCGCGCGACCGACCTGCCCCAGACGGAGCGTGGCCATGCGCGCCTCTTTCGTGCCATGCAGGGGGCACCAGGGCAGATGAGTGGCCCACTGCTGGCCCAACTCGAAGGCCGCCACCGCGCCACGGGGGGGAACGCCCTGCGCGCCGCCGTTTTGGGGGCGAGCGATGGCTTGACCTCTAACATGAGCCTGGTGCTGGGCGTGGCGGGGGCGAACCCCGCGGGCCATGTCGTCTTGCTGACGGGGCTGGCGGGGCTGCTCGCCGGGAGTTGTTCGATGGCGATCGGCGAATGGCTCTCGGTGCAGAGCGCCCGCGAACTCTATGCCCGCCAGATCGCGGTCGAGCGTGCCGAACTGGAACAATCCCCCGCCGATGAGCAGGAAGAACTGGTGTTGATCTACCAGGCGAAGGGGCTAGATGCCGCGACGGCGCAACGGTTGGCAGCACAGCTCGTCGCGCAGCCCGACCAGGCGCTCGACACCCTGGCCCGCGAAGAATTGGGACTCGACCCGCATGAATTGGGTGGCTCGGCCTGGGTCGCGGCGAGTACCTCCTTCATCTTGTTCGCGGCGGGAGCCTTGGTGCCGGTGTTGCCGTTCCTCTTTGGCTCGGGACCGGTTGTTGTCTTTAGCAGTTTGCTGGCGAGCGTGCTCGGGTTGGCGGTCATCGGGGCGAGCATCAGTGTGACGACCGGGACCTCGCTGTGGCGCACCTGTGCCCGGCAGGTGGGTCTGGGCGTGGCGGCGGCGGCAGTGACCTTTGGGTTGGGTCGCCTCATCGGTGGCCGACTCGCCTAAATGGTGCCATGACGCCGTTGCTCGCCTGATGTCCCCTGCCCTCGTCCCTGGGGGGCAGTTGCGCCACAACGAAGCCTCTGGTGAGATTTTGTGAGCCGTTCGAGAGAAATCAGGCGGTGTTGTGAGGGGATAGTGAGGTCTAGCGCCTATCCTTGGGGTGTAGGCAAAGGGAGACATTCCCACCAGCTACCCCAAGGAGTACCTTACCATGAATCGTGCGTTGCGTTTTCGCATCTTGACCCTGCAAATCGTCGCCTTTCTCGTGTTGGGCGCGGCATCTTTCGTGGCCTTCTACGCCAGCAACTTCACCACCAGCGAGATCCACGATCAACTCGCTCCCCAGCAGATCGTCTTTCCGGCTTCCGCTGCCCAGGGTTTGCCCGCAGATTTGCAGGCCTACGCTGGCCAACAGGTGCTCAATGGCGACCAGGCGCACGCCTATGCCGAGCACTTCATCGCTCTGCACCTGAGCACCATTGGCAAGGGCCACCCCTACTCCTATTGGAGCGGCCTGGCAATCAGCACGCAGGACCCTGCTGCCAAGGCGCAGGCGCAGGGCATCGCCGATACCCTCTTTAAGGGTGAAACGTTGCGCGGCCTGCTGAATGAAGCGTATGCCTTCTCAGTCTTTGGCGCTATCGCCTTCTTCGCGGGCATTGGCCTGGCCGTCGCCGCTGTTGTCGCCTTGAGCGCCTTGGTCTACGAGATCATCGTGGCACAGCGCAAGACTGAGGTCGTCCCGGTTGGGCAAGTCAGCTCGGTCGCGGTCGGTGTGGGCGGCTAGCGCGACACCGCCACCACATTACACCAGGCTGGAAGCATCTGCTCGCCTGGTGTTTCCGTCCAAGAGAGGTCGTCCCCATGCACATTCTCATTCCCCTGGATGGCACATTACGCGCGGAAACGGTGCTGCATCCCCTCACGATGTTGGTGCGTCGCGCGCACTCACCCGTCACCGTCACCCTGGTGATGGTGCAATCTACGGATGCCGATGCGGCCCACACCCAGCACTACCTCGCCGCGCTCAAAGGCATCGCCGATCTCGCCCACCTCACGGTGCAGACTCGGCAAGTGACGGGCGACCCTGCCCAGCGAATCTGCGCGGTGGCCACCGAACACGGTGCGGACCTCATCTTGATGGCGAGCCACATCGCCATGCTCGATCCCCTCGCGGGGGCGAGCGTGGCCGAAACGGTCGCACGCTGCGCCAAAGTCCCCACGCTCATCATCCGGCCTGAGGGCGTCCCCTTCCCCGAGGTGCCGCGCTACACGCCCTTGACCATCGCCATTCTGGTCGCGGCGTCGCAGGTCGATGCCGACGCGCTCCAGCCCTGTGTGCGGCTGGCCCACCTCTTCGATGCTGATCTGCTGTTGTTAGGCGGGCATGGTGCCCACAACGAGGCAGATGCGGCGGTCTATGACGCCCTCACCACGGTGGCACGCCAGCTCGCCCATGGCGGCGTCGCGGTGTCGCGCGTACTGACCAATGCATCGAGTGCCGAGGAACTCGCCATGTTGGTGCGGTCGCATCGGGTGGCTATCATCGCCCTGCCCCTCCCCATGGATGGCGCGAGCACCGCCATCAGCACGATCTTGCGCGATGTGAATGCCCCGACGCTGCTCTTTCATCCCTAGCATTCCGGGTGCGTATCGGCTGATATGGCTGGGACCGTATCATACGCGCACCCGACAAGGCCCCCGCAGCATCTTGAATGCGTGGGGGCCTCGCCCTTTGCTTGAAGATCCTTGGGGTGTCATGCTGGACATCAACGAGGCTTCCCGCGTGAGCCGATATCGGGATGCCCCAAGCTTAGGACGATGTCACGACGTCGCCCAGCGCGCGACGTGGGCTGAGCAATGCGTCGTGGGTGGCGTAGCCCGCCCGAAAGGTGAACACCGCTTCCCAGGCAGCATCGTTGACGAAAGCACGTAACCCATCGCCGAAGCGGGGCGGGTTGCCGAGCACGACTTCGCGGTCGGCCATCTCGGTCATCTGGTTGAGCGGCTGCATCGTCAGCCCTTGCGTGGTCGCCCACAGATGCATCCGCTGCCAGAGTCGCCCCACACCCATTCGTTGGGCGTTGTCGCGTTTGTTCGGCACCGCCAGCAGGCCCAAGGTGCCCGCCGTCGTCACCTGCGACTGCACCCCCGAGAGGAAGTAACCGTTCTGCTGGTCGAGCGATTCGGGCGGCAGCATCTTGCCCAGCGCGCGCGTGAAATCCGACAGGCCTGCCGCGTCGAGGGTGATGCCATCGCGGTGCTGCTGCACATCTTGCCAGGTGGCGCGATACCAGGTGTTGTCGTCGCTGTTCAACGGCTTATCCGCGACGAAGGCATGCGCGGCGGCGATCATGAGATCGCCCACCGGCTTGCGCGCGGCGGCATCGGTGAACCAGATGACCCGCACCTGGGGGTCGCCATTGAGGGCGCTGAGGTCGTCGCGCGTCGCCTGGCTGACGGAACGCTTGGTATCATGCGCGTAGCGATTGGTGTGGCGATGCGGGATCGCTTGATAGAGCGGCGAGGCGTTCGTGGCCCCTGGGGTCAGATCGATCCGTGCCACATGGGTGGCATCGGCGACATCGGGCAGCAGCGTCAACTGGGGCAGATAGCCGTTGGCCGGGGCCGCCAGCATCAGGTTTTCCAGGGCACAGCCCAGCCCGATGTGCATCTCGCTCAAGAACGGGTCCGTCAGCGTGATCCGACGGCTGAGATCGGCAAACACATCGATGCGCGAATCGGTGACGTGAAAGCGCCATGGCTGCGTGTTGTGGGCATTCGCGGCAAGGATGGCGGCGCGCACGAGGTTGAGGGGACCAGCGGTGGCGGAGCGCCAGTCGCGCCAGGGGGCATAGGCGGGACCATCCCCCGTGCTAAAGACGCCTTGGTCGGCGGCACGCCAGACCCCGCCGCCCGCGACCAGGACCACGGTCCCGGTCCCCGCGAGCGCGAAGATCCGTCGTCGGCTGAACCGCTGGGGCGCAGGGGGCGTGGGTGCTGAGGGAAGCTCGGTTGGCACGATCGCTTCGCGCGGCGTGGGGGTGACATCAAGCGCCATGGTGGTCTCCTTCGGCGTGGTGCGGTACCAGGTTAGGGACTGTCCCAGGCAGGTCGGTGCGGATGACCTCGACGGTGAAGTGGGCGAGGAGCGCCCCCAACGCGCCGATGGCCGCCAGCCAGGGCACCAGGAGGGTCCCGACGACGCCAACGGTCAGGGGAATTTCGAGCACCGTCTGTTCCTCATGCTTGATGATGATGCGACGGACATTGCCCTCGTGGAGTAGGGTCTTGACGGTGCTGGCCAATTCCTCGCCTAGCACCTGCCATTCTTCGTGTTTTGTTGCGTGTGGTGCCTGCTCGGTGGCACCTGGTGGGGTCTGATTCATGGTTTTGCTCCTCATAGGCGGCATGATTGTGGGGGTTACGCGGAAGCGCTGACAGGGGAACGCGCGTCACGCGCTGGCTCGGTGTGGGGCAGCAGCGGATGGGTGCGGCACTAGGCCACCTTCGCGCGCACCGCCTCAGCGAGTGGCGTGGGGCGCAGGTCAAAGGCGTGCTGGGCTTTGTCGCTGACCAGCACGAAGGGCGCGGTGAACTCGAAGCGCATCTCGACCGTTTCGTGAATCGTCTTGTCCGAGATCCCCAGCAGTTGCAGGATCAGCTCCGAGGCGGCCATTGCTTTGACGGGGTGGCCAATCGCCTCACTGATCCGGCTGTCGAGGTGCGCTTGCGTGACGGGGGCGGCGCTGGGCACATGCCAGACCGGGCCGAGCGCCGCTGGGCGGGTGCCAAGGGTGGCGAGTAGTTTCCCAAAGTCTGGCGCATGCGTGAAGGTGTGCGGCTGATCGGTGCGCCCCATGAGATTGACGCGCTTGCCCGCGAGCGGCGGATAAAACAGGCGGGTTCCCATGGCGAGGTCATCGGGGCCAAAGAAGTCAGAGCCGCGCGCGCGTGCCATCCGGACTTCGCCACGCCGATGCGCCGCCTCTAGGGTTTCGGTCATCTGCTGCTTGCCGAGCGGACCAGCGCCAAAAATGACATGGAGTTCCTGGGGTCCGGACATGGAAAGAGCACTCCTCAGCGCCGGTGGCGCGCTCTGGCGCAGCAACGTGTTCCAGCGAATGCTGGGCACAGGCGAGGAGACATTCTGCTGATGAAGCGGCCCGCTGCCAAGAGCATGGAGCGCGACTCTCACGGGTTCCTCACGAGCAGCCATGTCTCCCTCACAAATCAGTCACGGAATGGCAGAGACGCAGCTCGATCGCATGAACGCGCATCTTCGGCAGGGTCAGTTGGCAGCACCGCCTTCAGCTGTCATCGGCGGGCGCGGCACTGTGAGGCCTCTGTGAGTGGCCAGTTCGGCGTTGTGACGCGACTGTGAGTGCCGCCAGGCATGCTTTGAGTGCGCAATCCGCATCGCTAAGTGAAGGAGGCAACGGATGTCACAATTCCTGCAATGGGGCATCGTGCTGATCACGATCCCGAATCTCGTCGTCATTGGGCTGATGGTGGCCGTGTTCGCGGTCGGGGCCATCATTGCCCTGCCGCACAACCCCGAACAAGAATAAGGAGGCCACCCGATGGCCAAAAACTGGACCCTGACGCTGCGCGAGCGGCTGGGAAAGGCATTACCTATCACGCATCTGCTGCCAGACCAGCAGCCCAACTATGTGCGCTCGGTGGTCTATCTCTTTGGGGCGCTCACCATTGGCGGCCTCGCGGTCGTCGTCGGCTCGGGCATCGTGCTGGCGCTCTTTGGCCCGCAGTGGTGGCACGGCAACGGGGTCGGGCATTTCTTCAACAGCCTCCATTTCTGGAGCGTCCAGGCCTTCTTCTTCTTTCTCGTGTTGCACCTGTGGGGCATGTTCTTCATGGGGGCCTGGCGCGACGGGCGCGGACGCACCTGGGTGGTGGGGGCCATCGCCTTTCTCGTCAGCATCGGCGCGGCCTTCACCGGCTTCCTCTCGCAGAGTAATTTCGATTCCCAGTGGATCGGCGTCTCAGCGAAGGATCTGATGAATTCTGTTGGCATTGGCGGCCTTTTCAATGTGCTCAACTTTGGCCAGATGTACAGCTTCCACATCGTCCTCTTGCCGTTGGCGATGGTCGCGCTGGTGGCGGGGCACATCATCATGGTGCGCTTGCGTGGCGTGGTGCGGCCTTACCCCGTGCAGGGTGAGCAACGTGCCGCGTATCAGAAAGGGATGACGCAAGAGCAGTACTATAGCGGCGTCAAGATGTCGTCGTTCGACCTCATTCGTGAAGTGACCCTCGGCACCGCCGTCGTGCTGGTGCTGGTGCTCGCCTTCGCCGCGATCTTCTCCTCGCCCGACGCGCGACCTCTGACGCTGCAAAGCGTCGCCCAGAGCGACCCGGTGGGGTTCACCACCGTCGCGGTCAGCGAACTGGCGGGGACGAGCGCCATCGCGGGGTATGGGCAGCCGTACAATACGGCGACGGGCGCGACGCAATCGTTGGGGCCGATCTCGCTGCAAGAGTTGGGCGGCGTCAGCGTCCCCATCGACACGGCTAAGACGTATGTGCTGGGACCACTGGCCACCGTTACCGATGCTACGGTGCAAGGGGCGCTGAAAACTTATGGCGCGGCGAACAGCGACCAGCAGACGACCTGGGCCACGAACTATACGGACGCATTGGGCAAGGCGGATGGCACGCTGGATGCCAGCGGCAACCTGACCTTGGCAACGGGCGACTATGGCCCCCTGCCAACGATGTTTGGGGCCTTGCTCGGCATCGCCCGAAGCGGCGCGCTGGATGGCTTGTTGCTGACGAACGATGGGCAGTTTTACCAAACCGACTACACGAAACCGCTGCTCTTCCTCAACGAAGCCGCGCTGCCCGACCGCGCGACGGCGCTGAATCTGGCGGGCGATCGGTGGGGCATGATGAACGAGACGGGGGCGTACCCTGGTCAGGCATGGTTGTGGCTCTACACCTTTTGGTATCAGGTGCCCAACTCGCCCTTCACCGGACCGAACGCGGATGTCGCCGTAGCGGTGATGATGGCGCTGCTGACCTTCGTCTTCGTCTTCGTCCCCTACCTGCCGGGGCTGAACCGGATTCCCGAATTGGTGGGCGTCCACCGCTTGATCTGGCGACAGCACTACCGCGCGGCGCGTGCGGCGACGGTCGCCACCCCCGCCACGGCCACCCCGGCATAGGGTGGCGCTGAGCGACGCAGCGGCCACGCGGGAGCTACTCTTCCTGCGTGGCCGCTGCGTCGTCATGGGCATCAACCAATGGCAACACCACCCAAAAGGTCGCTCCCTGGCCCTCCGCCGAGGTGAAACCGATGTGCCCCTGGTGCCGTTCGACCAATTCACGGCAGAGATAGAGGCCCAGCCCCGTCCCCCCGATGGCGCGGGCATTGGTCGCGCGCCCAAAGCGCGTGAAGAGTTGCTCGTGGTCGGCCACGGGGATGCCGATGCCAGCATCGGTGATGCTGAGCCGCACCGCGTCACCCTCTGGCACGATGGCGACCGTGACCGGGCCGCCATCGGGGCTATATTTGATGGCATTGTGAACCAGATTGGTGAGGACTTGCTCGAAGCGGAGGGGATCGACCCGCACCACCAGCGGTGCCTGGTGCGCCACAAGGGTGAGGCTATGGCGCTGGGTGGTCGCCGCCTGGCGCGCCACGACGCGCCGTACCAGCGCGACGAGGTCGTGCCGCGCCAGGTGCAGCGTCAATTTACCGGCCTGTAAGCGGGTGACATCGAGCAAGTCATCGGTGAGCGCGGTCAACCGCTGGGTGGCCTGGTCGATGGCCGCGATCGCTTCGAGCTGCCATTCGCCGAGGGCGGGGCCGTGACCGCGTGCCGTCTGCACCTGCAACATCTCGGTGAAGCCGCTGAGCGCGGTCAAGGGGTTGCGTAGCTCATGCGCGGCGATGGCGATGAAGTCATCTTTGACCTGCTCGGCCTCGCGTTGCGCGGCATGCAGCGCCGCCTCTAACTGCCTGCGCTCGGTCAGGTCGCGGATGATGGCCACGACGCACAAACCCTCCGCCGTCTGTAACGGGCTGAGGCTGATCTCCACCGGGAACTCGCTGCCGTCGCGGCGGCGGGCGAAAAGCTCTAGACCCATGCCCATCGGACGCAGACGCGGCAGGGCAGCGAAATGAGAGCGATGGCTGGCATGCTGGGGGCGCAAGCGTTCCGGCAGCAACTGCTCGATCCGCATCCCCAGCAATTCCGCCTGCGCATACGCGAAGGCCTGCTCCGCTTGCTGGTTCGCGAAGATGATGCTCCCCGCATCGTCTACCACGATCACCGCGTCGGGGGCATGCTGGATGAATAGCCGCGTCATCTCAGCGGCTAGGCCAGTTTCCGCAGGGGGAATGGCCGCCGCACCCGCTTCTGGGGCGCGCGCATCCTGTTGGCGCTCTGACATGGCACTCGCTTCCTCCGCATTGGTGATCACGATCGTAGCATAGCCTTCTGGACGATGTGACCTGAAAGGAAGTATCACTCATGCATTGTTTCCGCGATCATCGCTTCCCCCGCGACGCGTGGCAGGGTGAACCAAAAGCGGCTGCCCTGCATCGGCGTGGATGCGACGGAGAGTGCGCCCCCATGCAGGGCGATGATGTGTTGGCTGAAGGGCAACCCCAGCCCCAGGCCATTGGTCGCGCGTGTGAGCTGCTGCTCGACGCGATAAAAGGGCAAAAAGATGAGGGGAACCTGCTCCTCTGTCATGCCCACCCCTTCATCGGTGACACTCCATTCCACCGCCTGACCGGCGTCGGTGCGCAGCGGGCGCAGCGCGACCGTGATGGGGCGGTCAGGGGAAGAGTAGCGCCGTGCGTTGTCGAGCAGTTGCACCAGCGCCCGTGTCAGCCACGCCGCATCGGCCCAGACATGCCCCACCCCATCGCCGCCAGTGATGACGAAGTTCGTCACGTGGCGAGCGTCGTGCTGCTGCGTGACGATGGCGATGGCCTGGCGCGTCACCGCCGCCAGATCCACCACCGTGCGTTGCAATGTCACGCCGCCCTGCAAGAGCATCGTCGTCTGAATCGTTTGCTCGATGAGCGCATGCAGCCGGTCACAGGCGCGGTCGATTTCCTCGAGCATCTCGCGGCGTTCCGCCCGCGATAGGCGGCGGTCATGCCGGATGAGCGAGGTCGTATACCCTTTGGCGGCGGCCAAGGGGGTGCGGAATGCATGGCTGAGGTTGCCAAGCGCCTCTTCGAGCAATGGCGTGGGCACGGTCTGCCAGGATGGAGAAGGGTCCTCAGTCATGGCGGTCTCCTCAGGGCGAGATATCCCGATTATAAGGCATCGGCCCAACCATTCCACTCACAATGGGGAACAAAACCTCACAGATCGCTCACAATGTTTGTCTGGCGCGACGGGCACGCGGCCACCAGCCACCTCCGCTGGTCATGCGCGCCAGCAGGGCGGCTGGCAAAACGCGGCCACATCACGCATACTATAAGGGAAACGGTGCGGCAAGCTGGAGGCAGACCATGACCATCGCAAAGACGACCCTCGTTGTTGCTGATGACGATCCCCAAATCGTGAAGCTCATCACCCGCAATCTGCAACTCGAAGGCTACGCGACCCACGCGGCGGCCAACGGGCAAGAAGCCCTCGAAGCGATCGTCGCCACCCAACCCGACGCCGTCCTATTGGATGTGATGATGCCCAAACTCGACGGCTTCGCCGTCTGCCAGCAGGTGCGGGGGTTCTCGATGGTGCCCATCATCCTCATCACCGCGCGGGGCAACGACCAAGACAAGGTGCGTGGCCTCGATCTGGGGGCCGATGATTACCTGACCAAACCCTTCAGCATCGATGAATTGCTGGCGCGCGTGCGGGCGGTGCTGCGCCGGGCCAGCGTGCGCCAAACTGCCCAGGAGGTCGAGGCCACCCCACCGCTCACCATTGGCGGCATCACCATCGATTTCGCTCAGCATCGGGTGACGCGCGACGGCGCGGAGCTTCCCCTGACGCCGACGGAATATCAGGTCTGCATCTATCTGGCGCAGAATGCGGGACGGGTGCTGACGCAAAACATGCTGCTCGAGCACGTGTGGGGCGCGGAATACACGGGCGAGCATCATATGTTGCAGGTCAACATCAATCGGTTGCGTCACAAGCTCGAGGTCGACCCCACGCAGCCCCAGTACGTCCTCACGAAAGCGGGCGTGGGCTACCTCTTCAATGCCCACCCCATTGTGGCCACAACCTCCCCTGGTGCCGCCTCAGCCAACTAGGTGGCGGGTGGTGTTGCTGGTGCGGCACGTGAGCGCGCCAGATGCCGCCTGAGGAGGATGCTCAGACGCGGGGACCTGGGGTGGGGGTTCCCTGTAATCGCTCACGCATGTGTTCGAAGGTCGCCGTATCGATCTCGCCGCGCGCGTAGCGCATGTGGAGGGTTTCGAGGGCGGTCATCGGGTGGGAAGCCTGGGGGCGCACCCAGCGCAGCAGCGCCCAGATGCCGCCCCCGATGAGGGCGAACCAAAAGACCCACACCGCCAGCATGCCGATCACCCAGGCGGGTCCGTTTCCCGTGGAATACCACATCATTGGCATGGGGCTATCTCCTTCTTGGCGTCGAGTTGCGCGACCACGCGCCCCGTGCCCTGGCATCGCGCGCAGGGGACCCACGTGTACCAGGGCACGAACAGCTCATCGTCGGGGTGCGCGACCCAGTGCGCGCGTCGCCCATGGCCTCCGCAGCGGGGGCAGTGCAGCACGTGGCTGGGGTCATCGTTCGTGGGCATCAGCATGGGTGGCACCCACACAAATGGCGTCCGGGGAAGCAGTGAGCGTTTCGGGAGCATGGGCTTTTCCTTGGACGAGCGCGGAATGTGCATGCTCGCCTCTCTCCATCAGTATGGACCGCGACGCTCACATTGCCCTCACGCGCATGTCCCGCGCGCTCTCAGTTGCCTCTCATTCCCCTGCTGCGCCAGCGGAGGTCTGGCGACGAGCATGGGGATGCAAGAGCGGGTCCTCTTTGACTGACCAAGCGGCCTTTTCCGAGTGAAATCTACACCGCGTATTCATACATGGTCAGCGCCACGCGTTTCCGCGCGGAGAGTTGACCACTATAGGCGGCGAAGTAGGTGCCCGATGTCGGGGCTACCTCAAAATAATCGCGTCCAACCGCTATCGTCACGTATTTGATGCCTACCTGCCGTCCATGGGTAGGGTCCAATGGCACGACCAGCGCCTTGTCAGGCTGTCCGTTGACGGGCACGATGACCTCGACCCAGGCATGGGTGCCGCCCTCGCCGAGCAGATGCCCCGAAACATAGCGCGCCGGGACGCCACACAGGCGACACAGGGCGATCATGATATGGGCATAGTCCTGGCAGACTCCTCGTTTCAGGGCAAAGGCCTCGGCGGCTGTCGTGTGAATATCGGTCACATCGTGTGCATAGCTCATGGTCTGGTAGACCCAGGTATTGATCTGGTGGGCAAGTGCGACTCCGTGCTTGCCGTTGGCCTTGAACTGCGCTGCGATGGCGGTGAGGGCAGCATCGGGTTGCGTCAAGCGTGATGGCGTCAGATACCGCTCGTCCAGCAAGTGATCCGCAGGCACACAATGCGGCCCCGTGTCAGCGTGGCGCTCCACCAGAATCCAGGCGTCAAACGCGATTGTGCGCTCAACGGCGGGCAAATAGCTGATGATCTCGGTGTTGCCAAAGGCATCCGCGCTGTAGGTCGTGTTCGCTGAGGGATGGGTTACGGTCAGACGATGATCGACCAGGCGCTGGTCCCCGTGTTGCGGCGGGGGCACGATCACCAGACGTTGCTGCAATTGCTGGATGGGACCGGGATACAGATAGCCCAAATGTTGATGTACCAGATAGACACTCCGCCGGACACGCGACCAGTCCACCTCGTGCTGTTCGAAACCGTCAATGGCGGCGATGGCGCTCTCAAGGTCGGGTACGTCACGCTTCATAGGCCGTCAGACTCCCTCCGTGTTACGGTCTCCGCGCCCGGAATGCTCGTTTCGGCTGGCGCTTCATCAGCCCAGACAGTCATCTGCTTTAACGTTGGCGAGCCATAGGTAGTAACCATGGCCACATCCTGCGCGTCCCGGCCACGCCCGATCAAGACCCGCCCGATGCGCGGTTCATTGTTGCGGGGATCGAAGGTCCACCAGCGTCCACCCAGGTATACCTCCATCCAGGCGCAGAAATCCATCGTCGTGTAGGGCGGCGGAATGCCAATGTCGGGCAGATAGCCAAACACATAGCGCGTGGGGATGTTCATCGCGCGGCAAAACGTCACCGCCAGATGCGTCAGGTCGCGGCAAACGCCGATCTTTTGCACGTAGATATCCACGGCGGTCGTGAAGGGCGTGCTGGTGCCATATTGGAAGCGGATGTTCGTATGCACCCAATCGCAGATCGCCTGGACGCGTTCCCATCCCGCGTTGGTGCTGCCAAAGAGTTGCCAGGCGGTATCTGACAGCACATCCGATTGACAAAAGCGGCTGGGGAGGGTGTAGAGCAACACCTCGTCGGGGAGGTCTTCCACGGGGATCTGGGGCGTTTGGGGGGCCACCTCATCCCACGTATCGGGCACGCTCACCAGCGCATCATACGAAAAAGCCGATGCTCCGGCTGGCAAGAGGAGCCGCTGGCAGACATTGCCGTAAGTATCCGTATAGGCATGGAGGGGAAGCGTAGGGGTGAGCGACCACGCCGCTTGTTTGACGGTGTGCGCAGCGTGCGGGTGGGGCTGCACCAGCAGGACCGTGGGGGTTGGCCAGACGGCCTCGTATTCGAATTTGCACCCTACGCGAATGTCCATAACGATTCAACTTCCTGTTCTCATCTGGCTCTGCGCTTTCTGGCAGGAAAGCAAAACCGGCGATCGGCCTCATGTGTAGATATCATATCCGTTGGGGGGGCTAATGTCTATACGATGCAGGGTGCCAGAGCGCGGAATCTGTGCTGAGTGACACGCACTTTAGTGCAGAATGCACAATCACCACCCAGGTGATACGCGGCTACGCCAGCAATGCCTTCGCCAGAATACTTGACAATATGCTTCATTTCCGGTAGGATGTTAAGAACCGTCTATCCCCAGCGCCGAATGGCCCGCGCGGGGGGTCCTCACACACGGTCGTGTGTGAGGCTTTTTGTATTTTTGCACGTCGAGGGTGTTGCGATGGTTGTCTCAGATCCTTCCGGGCAGTCGCTCCTGCCTCCACCGTTCGCCAACTACAGCCTTTCCGAACCATATGATGAGATGTTCGACGCAACGGGGCATCCACGTCCTGCTTATCAAAAGCTGTTTCACAGTTTGTTAGAGATCCCGCCTGAGATGTTGCGGCTGCGCCAGCAGGATGCCGACCTGACGTTTCTGAACCAAGGGATCACCTTCACCGTCTATGGCGACGATGAAGGTACTGAGCGCATCTGGCCCTATGATCTGTTGCCACGCATCATTACCGCGTCAGAGTGGGCGGTGATCGAGCGCGGCCTGACCCAGCGCATGCTCGCTATTAATTTATTTCTCAAAGACATCTATCATGACGAACATATTTTGCAGGATAAAGTGGTACCCCGCGCGCTCATCTATAGCTGTCGCCATTATCGGCGCGAGATGCGGGGGATCACGGTGCCCCTCGGCAGCTATGTCTCCATTGGGGGAACCGATCTGGTCCGCTTGCCAGATGGGCAGTTTGCCGTGCTGGAAGATAATTTGCGGGTGCCCAGTGGCGTCTCGTATATGCTGGCGAACCGCGAGGTGATGAAGCGCGTCTTGCCATCGATCTTTGTCAACCACCCGATCCGTGAAATCGAACACTATGGGCAGGCGTTGCTGAACACGCTGCTCTCGTTAGCCTCACCCGCACAGCCACAGCCCACCATCGTCTTGCTCACACCGGGTGTGTACAATTCGGCCTATTTTGAGCATACCTTCCTCGCGCGTCAGATGGGCATTGAACTGGTAGAAGGGCATGACCTGATCGCCCACGATAATGTGATCTATATGCGCACCACGGCTGGTTTGCGCCGGGTTGATGTCATCTATCGCCGCATTGATGATGACTATCTCGATCCCTTGCATTTCCATTCGCATTCGAGCCTGGGTGTGCCCGGCCTCTTGAATGCTTATCGGGCGGGAAATGTCGCGCTCGCC
>JBBQSR010000016.1:0-17195 GCA_038234855.1 Ktedonobacterales bacterium
CGACATCTCGCTGCTGCACCAGGACGACAACGACCAGCGCACCCGCCCATGGGATAGCGCGGTCAGCGGCTTTGGCTCGGGTGGCGAGCAGCGCGTGCCGGTCTATGTGCTGCTGATCACCGCCGCCGCCATGCAGTTCGCCGTCTCGAATTCGCCGCTGCGCCTGCTCATGCACGACGAGGCCTTTGCCCGCATGGACCAACGCAACGCCGACCTGGTGGTGCGCTTCGCCCAGCAGCTTGGCGTGGGATTAGTGATCGCCTCGCCCAACCTGGACCTCTTCGCCGAGGGCATCAAGTTCGCCACCGCCTATCGGCTGCGACAATTGCCCAACGGCCTCATCGCGCGCGAGGCGCTGCACCTGCGCTCGGTGGATGACATGCAAGCCATCACCGCGCTCAACGGCTCGCGCGACATCTCGACCGCCAACGTCGCCGTGCCCGACGCGCCCCCTGCCCCCGTAGCGGGCAGCGGTGCTGACCGCGCGGAATGAGCAAGAAGAAGGTGGGCGGTTAAAACCGCGACGGAACGCCTACGGGCGAGGGTGGCCTGGTCACGCGGGGAGCCAGCGGGTGAACTCGCGTCTGGGATCACGAAACTCGCCTTCGCGGACTAGGCTTTCCCAGCACGATAATGTGCCCCAACGCGATCAAAGGACGAAAGTAGCACCAAAGGGGGGTGTTTTTCGAGCCAGGGGCAATCGCCCTCGCCATTGCCTGCACGTGCGGTCGCGCTCATCATGGCCTAGCCCGTGAAGGCGAGCTTCGTGATCCCAGGCGCGGGCTCACCCGCTGGCTCCCCGCACGCTCACGCAACCCTCACCCATAGATATTCCGGCGCGACTTCAACTGCTCGCTCGATATCCGCACACGTTGTTCAAATCTCTGGCTCCTCAGAATGCGCCAACAAACGGCGATTCCCCTATTGCGTTGCTGCGAAAGGGGAATCGCCGTTTGTGTTATGGGTGACGCATGACGAGGACGCGCTACGAGAGGGTTTACCTACGAGGGATGCATTCCACGAGTCGCACTACGGGGCCGCACTTACATGGGGACGCACGACGAAGGACGCACTACCGGTGTGGACGCGAGCACGCCACCCTGTACAGGATGCCACGTGCTAGGCGGCGGCACGCCACCGCTCGTTTTCAGCATAGCCAGCCGCGCAAGAAGCGAGGCGGCGAGCGGTGCACCGCGTTGTTATGCCTTCATTATGGAAAGACGATGATGGGACATGCGCGTAACACGGTGGGACCGCTGGGTGATGCGTTTCACACCATGACGCGTCCCGTCACCCTTCGTCACTCGGCGGCGAAGCGTCCGGGGGAGCCAGAGTCGAAGAGCGCGCGGAAGTCGCCATTGAACCGTTCGAGGAAGCCGTGCATCTCGATGACATCACGCTTGGTGACGGCCTCGCGCGGGTCGGCGGTCCGCGCCTGACGCGCGGGCAGCGTGATGACGTAGAGGCCGCGATGGTGGCAATGCCCGCAGGTCGCCATCACCATCCAGGTGCGGTCGCGCCGCACCAGCACCACCAGCGCCTCGGGGGTTTGGCGATAATGGCATTTCGTGCAGGGCTGCTGGGCGAAATGGCGGCGCAGGGCGTCTTCACGTGGTTGCATAGTCTTTTCCTCGTTGACCCGCCGTCCGTCGCCTGGGGTGACGGGGCGGTGCGCATTCAACATGGGCGGCCCGAGCGCAGCCCAAAGGGCAGCCCCACGCTCCGGCGCTTGCTGGCGGGAACGTGGGGCGGTGGTCAGTCTTTGCCAAAGTCGTCTAGGATGTCGAGATTATTGATGAAGTCACGGTAGGCGTCCAGGTCCAGGTTCGCCGGTTCGGCGTCGCCCGTGCCGCGCGGCGCGGAGCCTTTGCGGGTGCCTTCGAGTTCCTCGGGGATGACCGCCGCCGCTTTCAGCACCGCTTCGTTGGCATAGATTGGGCAGTGGACCCGCACGGCCAGGGCGATGGCATCGCTGGGGCGGGCATCGACTTCTAGTGTCTTGCCGCCGACCTCGATGACGATGCGCGCGTAATAGGTGCTTTGCTTGAGTTCGCTGATGAGGATGTGCGCGACCTTGCCCCCCATGTCGGTGATGACCGCTTTCAGCAGATCGTGCGTCAGGGGGCGCGGATACGAGGCCCCTTGCAGTTCATGGACGATGGCCGCCGACTCCGCCTGGCCGATCCAGATGAGCAGATAGCGGTCGCTGCGCGTGTCTTTCAAGACCACGACGCGTTGCTGAGATCGGGTGAAGCGGATGCTATCCACTGCCATCTCTACCATGGGCATCGTCTCCTTATAGCGGGCGGGAACGTGCCCTCATTGTATCAGATCAGGGAATCAATCGCAACCCGCGCCCGAATATTATGTCGTGTTGCAGCTCCAGTAGGCACCCGATGGTGGTACGCCCCCATGACGTTTTTGCCGTCATGCCGCCAGTGAATTGTGCCGTTACCCTGGTCTTTCACTAAGGCGTCGGCCTGTTCGTTCGTTTGCCATAATATGTTCTATAACGGCTTGACAATCTGTTCCACTTCTGGTACACTGTGATTGAACGTAGATTCTAGGTATGTGAGGGAGTCAAACGAACGATGAATGGGCATGATGAGCTGAGCGAGCGACAACGTTCGCTGATGGCTTTCATTGAAGAATATTTCGATGGGCACGGGCGACCCCCTACAAATCGTGAGATCGGCAATGGGCTGGGCATCCCCTCCACTGGGCATGTCGACTATCACCTCAAGGCGCTCGAAAAGAAGGGCTACATCAGCCGCGAGCAGCGCACCAGCCGGGGCATCCGCATCATCAATTCGCTGCGGGTCGTGGTCAATGAGGTCGTCACCGCCGCGCGAGGCGTGCCCATCATCGGCACCATCGCCGCTGGCTCGCCATGGGACGTGGCCGATACGACCGATGACATGCTCGACGTTAATCCGCAGACCTTTGGCCCGCGTGCCTTTGCCCTGCGCGTCAAGGGCAAGTCGATGATCGAAGACGGCATCTTGGATGGCGATTACGTCGTCATCGATCCCTTCGATGGGCAGCCGAAGATGCGCGACATCATCGTCGCCACCAACACCGCCGCTGGTGGCTCTGGTGCCGCTACCCTCAAACGTTTCTTCAAGGAAGACAAGCGCATTCGTCTGCAACCCGCCAACAGCGAGATGGACCCCATCTTCGTTTCCGCGAAGGAATGGGACCGCAACTGGCGCGTGCAGGGCCGCCTCGCCGCCGTCATCCGCATGTACGACGCGAACTGACGCACGCTATCGCTGCATCCCGCCCTTCATCCAAGGGGCGGGAATTTTTATGTGTGTGCCAGATTCAGCGATTGATCTCGACCAGCAGCACCCAGGCATTCGCCAATGCGACGACGATGGCGCACAGGTCGCCCGGCACCAGCCAATATAACCCGGCACCGTTCCCCGTCAGGGCGACCGCCCCCCCGATGATGAAGGGGAGCGTCGCTGATTGGCTGAGCGCCACAAAGATGGCGAAGGGGCGGCGATAGCGGGCATCCATCACGCGCAAGCGATGCACTTGCACCACGGTGACGCTGACCCACGCCAGTACACTGGTTCCCAGTAATTCACCGCCCAGCAGCCGCAGGGATTGCCCTGGCACCAGCACCAGCGACCCGGTGACCAGCACATTCGCGAGCAAAATCAGGGCTTCGAGGGCACGGTTGGGCAAACCCGCGATGGCTAAGATGCGCGTAAGATTGATCGACACCGCGACGAAGAGCAAGCCTACCAGCGCCGCCGACGCCCCTACCTGCGCGACCGCGTAATTGCCCCAGGCCGTCATAAGGTTAGCCTCACCCCTTTCCCCTCTCCATCTGCGGATGGAAAGGGGAGTTCGCACCTGATACGCCTCCGCGCGGGGAGACCCGTTGCCCTTTCGCTGCGATGGTCGCGGCCCAGTCCCCCTTCTCTCTCCGCAGATGGGGAGGGGGAAGGGGATGGGGCCTTGCCCCTACTCGTAGCGCAGCACCTCCAGCGGACGCACGCGCGTCGCGCTCCACGCCACCAGCGCCGAGATCGCCATCGTCACGATAGAGGACGACGCGATGATGAGGATGATGATCGGCGGGTTGAAGCCAAAGTTCACGCCCGACGACAGCGTCAGTATGCCCAGCACCGTGCCCACCAGCAGCATCGCCACCAGCGCGCCCAGGCCACCGACCAAACCATTCTCGATCAGCACTGTCGCTAACACCGAGCCGCTGGTGTGGCCGACGGATTTCAGGATGCCGATCTCGCGCCGCCGTTCCAGCATCGCCAGCGCCACGGCGTTCGCGATGATGATCAGGCCCGCAATGAGGGCCAGCGACGCGATGGTCGTCAGCATCGAGATCAGGCCGTTCAGCACCTGATTGATGATGGCGCTGAGGTCTGCGATGCTCACCACCGATGCCGACGGCAACGAACGGTTGAGATTCTTGCGCAGCTCGATCACCTTGGTCGGGTCAACCTTCAGCGAATAGACGTCCAGCGTCTGCGTGCCGCCGAGCTTCTGCGTCACCTGCGTATCCGCAAAAATCTCTGAGAACGAGACGGTGAGGGAATCGCTGTTCCAGAAGCCGACGACGGTGAGTGTTTGCGATTCACCCGCCTGATTTTGCACGACGATAGTCGTCCCAGGTTGCAGGCTCAGCGGTGGCAGTTGCAGCGCCGAGGCCAGCAGCACATTGTTGGTGCCAGCATCCGCCGCTGTCAGGTCGCGGCCACTCTTGATATTCGCCTTGTCGGGCAGGTTTTTGTCGTCGCCGCTGCTCAGTGTATACCCCTGCATGCTGCCTAGATAGGCCAGAACGCCTTGGCGTCCGATCTGGGTGCCATTGCGGAACGTCTTGAGTGGCACGCCGTTCAGCACCGTTTTGATGTCGACGCCATTGATGCTGACCGGCGTGAGCGGGTTGGCGATAGTGTTGTCGACATACTTCCCAGACTGCACACCGGGGAGGTTGGGCACCTGTGCGGCCAGGGTGTCATGTTGGCTATTGGGGGCCAGCACGTACACATTGTATTGCAGCGTATTCGCCAAGACGTTGTTGATGCCGTCCTTGAAGCCCTGGCCCACGAGCAGCACGAGGCCGATGGCAAAGACGCCCACGAAGAGCGCCGTCAGGGTGATGGTGGTGCGTACGCGCTGACGGCCCATGTTGCGGTACGCCAGCATCACTGCCGTCTTCCACGAATTTGGCAGGAACATGACGATGGCGTCGATGATGGTCGCCAAGAAGAAGACGCCCGCGCCGCCAAACAAGATCACGCCCAGCCCCGACAGGCCGATGCGCGCGTACCCCGCGAAGTTGCCGAGCACGCCCCCGACATTCGCGCCGATGCTGCTGAGCACATTGCCGATGAGGAAGAGCAAGCCAAAGGCGATGCCCGCAGCAATGATGCCGCCAAAGGCCGCCAAAATCCACAGCAGAATCTTCGGGCTGGGTCGCTCATAGATCGGCAGCTTCGAGATGGCCACGACCAATGCCCCGAAGCCCAATGAGAGCAGACCGAGGATGATGACGCCGCCGATGACTACCAGCAACGCATTCACGAAATTGCCAATAATGGAGGTCGCCAGTCCCACGAAGAGCGCCAGCAGCAGCAGCAGCAGCGCGCCTGTCAGTACCAACGAACCACGCCCTGACGCGCCATCGTCGCTCTCGCGCAGCACCGAGAGCGGGCGCACCTGGCTCGCCTGCACGATGGGCAAGATGCCGAAGATCAGCGCCGTGAAGAAGCCGATGACGATGCCCGACCCCAGGGTGAAGCCATCAAGCACGATAGGCAACTTCACCTGGAAGGCGCTTTCGACCACACCGCGCACGATACCACTGGCCCCCAGGGCGAGCAGCGTGCCGACCAGGCCGCCGATCAGGCCCAGCAATGCCGCCTCTAGCCCAAAGAAGCCGTAGAGGTTGCCCTGGCTATACCCTGCTGTCTTGAGCATGGCGATCTCGACGCGGCGGCGGCGCAGTAGCACCTGCATGGTGTTGATGATGCCGATGCCCCCGATGAAGAGCGCCAGCAAGCCAACGATCTGCAAGAAGAGGCGGATCTGGTTGACCTGATCTTGACGCTGCTTCAAGAGATCTTGCGCGGTGCGCACGTTCGCCGTGGGAATCTCGTCGGTCAGCGTGTTCTTGACCGCCGTCACGTTCGCGCTAGGGGCCGTGATGTACACGTTGGTGTAGGTGGGCGGCAGGGCCTTGCCCGTCGCGTCAGGGATGGCATTCAGCGAATCAGCGGCGATGTAGATGCCGCCGTTCACGAAGCCGTTTCCCGCCTGGTATTCCGCCGCGATAGAGACAGGAACGACCCGGCCATCTTGCAGCTTTACATTGAAGATGTCGCCGATGTGCGCTTGGATGGCATCATAGGTGCCGCTATCCATTACGACATGGTTGCCGGTTAGCAGATTGTGCGTGTTGAGGCCACCTGAGGGCTTCAAATAGGTCGCGTCACCGACCAAGGGGAAATTAGGCGAGACGCCAACGAGATCGGGGTTCACGATATCGCCGTTGTCCAGCAGGATCTGGCCCGAGATGCCATTCGCGGTGGCATAGTCGGTGATCTGCCCGCTTGTCTTGAGGGCCGTCACTTTATCGATGTCGGTCTGGCGAAAGGCCGAGCCGATGGTTGACAGGCTGACGTCGCCCCCATTGGCTTGCACCACATTCGTGGTGAGTGCCTGGTTGATGCTGATGCCGACGAGCTGTAGCGCGACGATGGCCATGACGCCCACCGCGATGCAAAAGATCGCCAGCACCGTCCGCTGCCCGCTGCGTATCAGCGAGCGCGTGGCGTATTTCCAATAGAGTCCCAATGGCATGGGAAGCCTCTCTTCTTTATATGAGCAGGGATTGGACACGAAACGCGCGAAAATCCCACGAAATGCACGAAAGGAAGCGAAACAGAGAACATACCGTTGCTACGGTTTCTTCTTTTTCGCGTCTTTCGCGGAGTTTCGCACTTTTCGCGTCCAGTCTTTGTTTGGTGTTATGACGCGACGCGACCGTCTTCGAGGCGGATCGAGCGTTGGGCGGCGGTGGCGACGTTGGGGTCATGCGTGGCGATGATGAAGGTGGTGCCGGTCTGCTGCTGCAAGCCACGGATCATATTCAGCACGTTGTCGCCGTTGGTCTTGTCGAGGTTGCCGGTCGGCTCATCCATGATGATCAGCGCAGGGCGCGTCACCAGGGCGCGGGCGATGGCCACGCGCTGCTGCTCGCCGCCCGAAAGCTGGTTGGGGCGGTTGCCCAGCCGGTGCGCCAGGCCGACCAGCGTCAGCATCTCTTTCGCGTTGACGCTCGGCAGCCCCGCGTGCTTGCCGACATAGAGGGGGATCTCGACGTTTTCCTGCGCCGTCAGCGTGGGGATGAGGTTGAAGGCTTGATAGACCATGCCGATCTTGCTGTTGCGGACGCTGGCGAGCTGGCCCTCGCTCATCTTGGTGATGTCGATGCCATCGATCAGCACCTGCCCCGTGCTGGGCACGTCCAGGCCGGCGATGATGCCGAGCAGGGTCGATTTGCCTGACCCCGACGGGCCGACGATGGCGACGAATTCGCCATGGCGCACGCCGATGCTGATGCCTTTCAGGATGTCGATGCGTTCGCGGCCCAGCGGCAGGCTCTTGGTGATGTCGCGTGCCTCAAGGGCGAATTCGCTCTGATTGGTGGGGGGGGCCACGACGGCCTCAGTGGTGTTCGTTGCCATAATGAAGGATGTATCCTCTCTTGCGTGAATGGCTCTCTCATCAAGCGAAACAGCGACATTGCTGTATTTTGTACTTCTTTGATCCTAACATGATTGGACGATGTGCGACAAAACCGCGCCGCACCGGGCGCGTGCGAGCGCACGTCATGTGCGCTCCACGGCCCTATCCATCCCTTCTATGTTAGTCGATACATATGAGAAGAGCGTGAAACGACCGTCACAAATGATGGCGAAATGATGGCAAATCTGTGCCAGCGCGGGGCAAACATCCGTGTTGCTCTGCTATAATCAGTGTAGCGGATCGACAAGGTCACTTGCTAGTGCAAATCGCTATAGCGACATAGTGACGTTCGTCACTCCAGGCTCGCTCGCAAGCTGGCATGCAACTTGCTACTACCCTGTTGTAGAGCGCCGCGCTCATGCCCCCGCGTGATCGCGCATCGATAAACCCAAAACGAATGAGGAGGATCACCCACATGTTTCGTGGATTTTTCTGGGGTGCCGTAGCTGGTGCCGTTGTCGGGCTGTTGTTTGCCCCCAAGCGCGGCGAAGAGACGCGCGTCCAGTTGCAGTCGCAGTGGAATGACTTGCAGTCCAAGACGCAGACCCGCGTCACCGACCTGCGCGAAAAGTCCGGCCCTGCCATCGACCAGGCGCGCCAAACCATCACCAAGGTGCAGAGCGCCGCGAACGATGCCGTGACGAAGGTACAGAGCGCCGCCAGCGACGCCCGCACCAAGGCCCAGGGCAGCAGCGACAGCGCCACGACCAGCCTCAACGGCACCGACGGCAACCACTAGTTTTCCCTTTTCCCAAGGGAACAGACGCGCCCTTCCAAGGCTCTTGGAGGGGCGCGTCGTGATGTGTGTGATGCGCAGGCACACCGCGAAGCCACCCAGCAGCGATGGCAAGCCGCCCCGAAACGTGCTATGCTAGGGAAACGAAACGAGTTGAAGGGGGCGCTGAGCGATGCGCGTCGATGCCTGGACCCTGCGAGCCGTGGCGGGCGAACTGGCCGCGCTGCTGACGGGCGCGCGCATCGACCCGATTATCGCCCCCACGCCGCACGCGGTCGCCATGGTCTGCTATCGCGACGGCCAAAACCGCTGGCTGTTGATCTCGGCGCATCCGCAGCTTGGCCGCGTGCATCTGTTGCCTGCCAAGCCGCCCAAGCTCGTCGCCGCGCCCTCGACCTTCGTCATGCTGCTGCGCAAATATGTGGAGGGGGCGCGCATCCAAGCCATCCGCGCCGTGCCGTGGGAGCGCGTCATCGAGATCGACGCGCGGCTGGGCGGGCCAGAGGGCCAGACCGTCACGCTGATCGCCGAGATCATGGGCAACCTGGGCAACATCATCCTGGTCGATGCCGATCGGATGATCCTGGGGGCGCTGCACCACGTTAGCCATCAGGTGAACCGCTATCGTGCCATCTCCCCCGGCCAGCCGTACCTGCCGCCCCCGCCGCAGACACGCCTGGTGGCGGGCGTCACCGTGCCCCGCCTGCTGGCCCCCGACCTCACCGCCGCCAACCTGGGCGAGTCGCTGGCGACCGATGCCACCCCTGGGCCGCTGTGGAAGGCCTTGATGACCCAGATCGCGGGGCTGAGTCCTGATATCGCGCAAGAGGCCGTCTGTCGCGCCCTGGGCGACCCCCAGGCGACGGTCGGCGCGGATGTCGCCCCTGTCGCCGCTGCCCTGCGTGACCTCGCCATCCGCGCGGAACGCGACGACTGGCAGCCGACAGCCATCCTCAACGGTGCGGGCGAGGTCGCGGATGGCGCCCTGTGGCCGCCCTGCATGGGGGCGGAGCGCCCGCAACGCCCAGCGGAGAGCGTCAACGACCTGCTGGCGACCCTTTTCGCCGCGCGCGAATGGGGGGCCTCTATCGACACCGCCAGCGGGGAACTGCGTCGCATGCTGAAGACGGCCCGCGACCGCCTCACCAAGAAGCGCGCCGTCCTGCAAGGCGAACTGGACGCGCTGCGTGCCGCCGATGGGCTGCGCCACGAGGGAGAGCTCTTGTTGGCCTTCGCCACCGACATCCCCGAGGGCGCGACCAGCTTCGCCGTGCCCGACCTGGGCGATGGGGCGCCGCCCCACACCATCACGCTGGACCCGCAGCGCACGGCCATCGAGAACGCCAACGCGCGCTTCACGCGCTATCACAAGATGCGCCGCGCCGCCGAGGCCATCCCGCCGCAACTGGCGGCGACGGAGGTCGCGCTGGCACGGGTGGCGCAACTGGCGACCGACCTGGACCTGGCCGATACGCTGGCCGACCTCACCCACGTGCGCGCCGAGGTCGCCGAGGCCCGCCTGGGTGCGAAGGAGCAACCCGAGGCCGCGCCAAAAAAGAAGAAGCCGAGCGGCGGCAAACCCGGCCAAAAGGGCAAGACGCCCCCGAAGCCGCGCATGGGTGGCGACCCGCTGCGCTTCACCGCGCCGGATGGGCAGGTTATCTACGTCGGCAAGAACAGTCACCAGAACGAATACGTGACCTTCGACCTGGGCACGGGGGGCGACACGTGGCTGCACGCGCGTGGGGTGCCGGGGGCGCACGTCATCATCAAGGCCGGGGGGCGGCCCGTGTCGCCCGAGACGCTGGCCTTCGCGGCGGGGCTGGCGGCGTGGTTCAGCCAGTCGCGCACTGCTGGCAGCGTACCCATCGACTACACCGAGCAACGTTTGGTGCGCCACATCAAAGACGGTGGCCCAGGGATGGTGACATACAGCAAGGAGCGCACCCTGCCCGCCGCCCCACGCGACCCCGCCAGCCAGCGATAGACCAAAGGGGACCGCACGTCTCCCCCTTCATGAATGATGCGAGGAAGAGTCCATGACAGATTCGGCGCGCATGGTGCCACGTGATCTCGGCGATGGCTTACTGATGCGTCGAGCGACGCCGTCTGATGTCGAGGCCTTGGTGCAATTCAATGGAACGGCGCATGCTGAGGGCGAGCCGTTCGATGCGGCCATCGCCGCGATCTCCCGCGAAGCCTTGGCGGGGCAACATCCGATCATCGGCCCCGCCGACCACCTCATCGTGGAAGATCAAGCGTCACACCAGATCGTCTCGTCGATCCAATTCGTCCCACAGACCTGGGCGTATGTGGGCATCCCCTTTGGCTGCGGGCGCATCGAAGCGGTGGCGACGCTGCCCGCCTATCGGCGCAGGGGCCTGGTGCGCAGCCAGATCGAGGTCGCGCACGGCTGGGCTGCCGAGCGCGGGGATTTGGCGACCTTCATCACGGGAATCCCATGGTATTACGCGCAGTTCGGGTATGAGCAGGCGGTCGTCTTTCGCACCGGGCGGGCGCTCTTTCCGGGGCAGGTGCCGCCCCTGCCTGCCGAGCAAGACGAGCCATATCGTGTGCGTCCAGCGACGGTCGCGGACATCCCCTTCATCGCCGCGCGCTATGTGGCGGCAACGGAGCGCTATCTGCTGACGACGAACTATAGTGACGACCTGTGGCGCTTCGATATGACGGGGCGCGCCCCCGCTTCCCTCGCCGTGACCACGTTGGCGATCATCGAAACGCCCGCTGGGGAGGCGATTGGCTGGCTGGAACTCAATCCACGGCTTTACGGTGGCACGTTGGCGATGTTGAATGTCGAGATCGTCCCCGGCATCTCGTGGTTGGCGGTGGCACCGAGCGTGTGTCGTCATGCGTTGGCGGTCGGCCAGCAGCTCGCGGACGCCGCAGGGCAGCGATTCCAGCGGCTCTCGATGCGCGGTGAGGACCATCCCCTCTTTCACGCGTTCCCCGAACGCTTCGTCGCGCTGCACCGCGCGAACTGGAACGCCTATATGCGCGTGCCAGACATCGCCGCCTTCCTGCGCCACATCGGGCCGGTGATCGAGGATCGCCTGGCGCGCTCGGTCGCGGTCGGCCACACGGGTCAATTGACGCTGCATTGGTACCGCGACGGCGTGCAACTCACCTTCGAGCGCGGTCGCCTGATGGCGGTCGCGCCCTGGCAGCCCCCGTCGCCAGAAGGCGGCGACGCGGCGTTTCCCGACCGGACTTTCCTGCGCCGCCTTTTTGGCTGGCAAACGCAAGAGGAGCTAGAGGGGGCCTTCAACGATGCGCACACCGCCACACCAGAGGTGCGCGTGTTGTTGAACATCCTCTTCCCCAAACTGCCATCCTACATCCGGTCCGTTTCGTGAGAAAGCAGACCAACTGTATTACCTATCCGCCTGCGCTTGGGCCAGGAAAGTAGCGGATTGCCCATCGGCGGTGAAGAAGGGGCCAGCCGACTGCGGCCACGCCTCAAAGATGCTCATGACGAAGGCGAGGATCGGCTGACGGCGTGCCCCCGTATCACTCGGGGCAGCTTCCCATGGCTCGGGTTCGCTGACGTCCACGCGGTCGCCGCTGAGGCCAGCGAGGGTGGGTGGGGTGAGGGCGACTTCTTCGAATGGCATACCCATGGGGGTGCTCCTCGGGGTGACTCGGTGCTACGGACACTTGACGCATTTCGCGCGCCAAGTGTCCGTGACTCATTTCACCTTCGGCACCAGTTCCAGCAGCGAATTGTCGAAGTAGCGGATCTGCCCCGTCGGCAGCAGCAGGGCGTAGTCGGGCTGCAAGGCTTCGACGAACGCGACATCGTGGCTGACGATGACGAGGGTGCCCGCGTAGCCCGCCAGCGCCTTCAGCACGCGTTCGCGCGAGGCGACGTCCAGGTTGTTCGTCGGCTCGTCCAGCAACAGGGTATTGAAGCCGCCCAGCATCAGGCGCGCTAGTGCCAGCCGCGTCTTTTCGCCGCCCGACAGCGTGCCGACCTTTTGGAAGGCCTGGTCGCCCGAGAAGAGGAAGCGGCCCAGCAAGCCGCGCAGCGTGTGCTCGGTCGGCATCTGGCCGGTGCGGTTGGGCATCTCTTGCGCCGCTTGCTGCAACTCTTCGAGCAGCGTCATCTCTTTGTGCAGTTGCTCGTGTTCCTGCGCGAAGTAGCCTAGGTCCACGTTGTAGCCACGATGGATCTCCCCGCCGGTCGGTTCCAGCACCCCGGCGATGAGCTTGAGCAGGGTCGTCTTGCCCGCGCCATTGACGCCGATGACTACCAGCCGCTGCTGCCGCTCGATCTCGAATGAGATGCTGTCGAGCACGGCCTTGGTGCCATAGGCCTTCGCCAGCCGCTCCGCGCGAAAGACATCGCGCCCGCTGGGCCGTGTGATGGGCAGGTCCATGGTGAATGCGCGCTCTTTGTGGGGCAGATGCGCGGTGTCGGGCATCGCCTCGCGCAGCAGTTCGACCTTGTGGTCCAGCACCTTGGCGCGACGGGCGACCTTCTCGGTCTTGCCGCGCATCCAGTTAGCTTGCTGTTGCAGTTGGGCGATCTTATCTTGCGTGCGTTCCATCTGGGCGACGGCGCGCTCCTCGGCCCCCTCGCGCTGTTTCAGGTACGAGGTATAGTTGCCCTTATAGGCCGTCAGCTTTTTGGTGGTGGCGTCCAGATGCAGGATGCGCGTGATGGCCGTATCGAGCAGCGCCAGATCGTGCGAGATCAGCACCACCGCGCTCTCGCAGCGGCCCAGATACTCCATCAGCCAGCGCGTCGCTTTGCCGTCCAGGTGGTTCGTCGGCTCGTCCAAAAAGAGCATCTCGGGCGAGGAAAAGAGGACGCGCGCCAGGGCGAGCTTCGTCTTTTGGCCGCCGGAAAGCGCGCTGACGTGGCGGTCCATCTCGACGCCCTTCAGGTTCAGCCCGGCGAGCAACTGGGCGATCTCGAATTCCGCATCATAGCCGCCCGCCACCTGAAACTCGGCCTCCAGTTCGCCGTAGCGTTCTAGCAGGGCATCGGAGTCGGTGCCTTCGTTGCCAGTCTTGGTCGCGGCGTCGAGCGCGACCTCGATGGCGCGCAGTTCGCGGGCCGTGGCGTCGAGGCCCCGCCCGCCCAGCATGAAGTCGAGCACGGTCAGCGGGGTGCCATCCACCGCCGCCAGCAGGGCGTCGGCCAGCGGCTCCTGGCCCAGATAGCCGATGGTCTCGGGCCGGGTGATGCCGCCGCCATCGGGGTCCAGCTCGCCATAGAGGGTCTTGAGCAGGGTCGTTTTGCCCGCGCCATTGATGCCGACGATGCCGACTTTCTCGCCGTCGTTCACGCGAAATGACGCGTCCTCTAGCAGCAGGGTCGCGCCGCGCCGCAGATCGACGTGTTGTGCTTCTAACATGGGATTTCGGATCTCCTCAGATGATGCAAACGGATCACAACCGATTTCAGTGGGGGGAGATGAGGAGCCGTATCAGGGGCACAAACATCAGTGGTTGGCTTGGGCACGGCTGGCGACGTGGCAGGGCACTTGGCCCTGGCTGGGCTGATAGGGGGGACATCCAGCGGGACGATTCGTTGCATCGATGTTTGCTTGCTGAAAATGGGCACACGCTCCCCTGAGACTCAGGGACGGAACGCTTGCGTGATGACCAGCCAAGCTATCGGCAACATGAACCATTCCTCGCGTAGAATAGGGAAAGAGTGACGCCATTGCCACGCGCTCAGTATACGCGCTGGTCCGCGAAATAGCAAGGTACAAGGTGGGCAGCGACGTCCGGTGGAGGGTTGAGCATCGCTGCCTTCATTGTCTCAGACGTGGACGGGGGTGCGGCTGCCGCGCGGGCCACGGGCCGGACGGTACATCTGCGTGGTCGAGATGCTGGCATGGCCGAGCAATTCCTGCACCTCGCGCAGTTCCGCGCCGTGTTCCAGCAGATTGACGGCGAAGGCGTGGCGCAAGCTGTGCGGCGTCAGGGAGGCTAGCCCGGCGGCACGGGCATGGCTCTTGATGATGAGCCAAAAGCCCTGGCGCGTCAGCCGCGCGCCGTGGTGGTTGACGAAGAGCGACTGTTCTTTGCGGTCGTGCACCATCTTGGGCCGCCCCAGTTCCAGGTAGGCGTGCAGCGTGCCCAGCGTTGCGGCCTCTAGCGGTAGGGTGCGGCGACGGCTGCTCTTGCCGCCCGCGCCACACAGCACGGTCTGCTGGTCGAAGTGCAGGTCGCCGATGTTCAGCGAGACGATCTCGGTGACGCGCATGCCCGTGGCGCAGAGCAGTTGCAGCATCGCGCGGTCGCGCAATCCGCTGGGGTCCTGCGCCGCCACCAGATCCATCAGCGTCTGCACTTCATCGGGATTCAGCGCGGCGGGTGCCTCGCGGTTGACCGGTGGCGAGCTGAGCTTGACGGTCGGGTCGGCGGCGGCGATGCCTTCCTCGTGGAGCCAATGAAAGAACGATTTCATCGCCGCTAGCTTGCGCGCGATGGAGGTGGGCGCGTATTGCTGTTCGCGTAGGCGCAGCAAATAGGCGACGAGGTGTTCGCTGGCGATCTCTTCCCAGCGGGTGAAGCCATTGGCTTGCAAAAACCGGGTCAGTTGGCGCAAATCAGTGCTATACGCGCCACAGGTGTTTGGGCTGGCATGCTGCTGCACGCTCATCCGCTTAATGAATGTCGTTATGACGTCTTCCATTACTACTTTCCCCGCCCAATTCCAAAATTCTCGGAACCGTTCCCCAGAAACGATGACCCATGTTGTACTGCTGCATGAAGCATTCGTTGTCTAAAGTATATGTCGCTTGATGTCCATACCGCTAACATAACGTGACTATCAGGCTAACGGATTACGGCTTAGCCGCATGAGGACTTTTGTACCCAATACGCCTATCCATGCCGCGTTTCGCACGGCGTGCCATACAATGAGGGGCGAAGAATCATCTCGCAGTCGGGGAACAAGGAGCGGATGCGCCGATGCGTCGGACCACCAGCATATTGGGGATCGTTGCTGCCGCCCTGGTGGTGATGTTGCTCGTGCAGCTTATCGTCTTGCAGCGGATGCAAACGCGCCAAACGGTGTTGGTGGCCGCCGCGTCCGCCTCATCAACGTCCGTTGTGACCGTGACGGGGCTTGCTTCCCCTACGGCGACTGTGGGGGCGCACCAGCCGACCCCCGTACCGACGAGCATTCAGAGCGACTTCATCACCCGTGCCATTGCGCGCACCAATACGTACCGTGCGAAGTACGCGCCGAACTGCCCGCAACTGCGCTACAACGCGCAACTGACGCTGGCCGCCTATCGCCACAGCGCGGATATGGCGCTGCACGGCTTCCTCAACCACAACGGGTCGGATGGTTCGACGGTGCCCCAGCGGCTCAGCGCGGCGGGCTACCACTACACCACCTGGGCCGAAAACGTGACGTGGTATAAGGCGACCCCCGAGCAAGCCGTGGATGCATGGTTCAACGAGACGCCGCCCAATGATGGCCATCGTCGCAACATCCTCGGCTGCACGCTGCATGAGGTCGGCATCGGCTTCTATGACAATCCCCATGACGCGGTAGGCGCGCGCTACTACTGGACCCAGGATTTTGGCAGCCGGTAAGGGCGCGACAGGCAAGTCAAGCGACGGTGACTACGGCGTCGTCAATCCCAACCGTTCACGCACCTGCTCGATGGTGTCGGTCGCCGCATGGAACGCGACATCTTCGAGTGTTGCTTCGTCAGCTTGCTTCAATGCATCAAGGATGTCTTGTGACAGCGTCTCAAAGCGTCCCTCTAGAACGCGCTGAATCATCCGCTGTTCGCCACGTTGCTCTCCACGACCAAGGACAATTTGGTACCATCTGGACTCTAACATGATCTGGTCAAGCATGAGGTTCTCCTTGATGTACTTTGTGACTAACTCATCACCGAAACGGCGGATCGCGAACATGATGAGATAGTTGAGCGCGTTGCTGCGCTCCGCGTCATCGGCCACCCTTTGCAACAGATCCGCCGCTTGGCCGAGCGTGTCGATGGTCGCGCCTTTCAGCAGCGGGGCGAAGGCCAGTGCCGCGCTTTCTCCGCTGGCTAGCCAGTCCTCGACGGGCTGCTCCCACAGCTTGATGGTCGCGAAGTGCAGATTCAGCACCGGACCCGTGGGACCGTCTAACTGCCAGGGGGAGTCTGGGGTGCTCGTTGGGTCGAGATAGAGGATGATGGGCAACACCACCGTCTGCTCACGCACCCAGATCAAGCCCATGTACTGCAAGATGCGCCCCACCATGTTCGCATCCGGCTTGGTTTGCACTTCGATATGGACGATATATTCTTTCCTATTATACCGTATGCGCAGCAGGGCGTCCACGTAAAGCGACTCGCGGGGGAGTTCGGTGGGCAGCACCTCCAGCACGGTCGCGCCAGGCAAGAGGCGATTCAGGAATTGTTGCGGGTTCCGCTGAAACAGCACCTTGAAGGCATTGTCGTTCTTGGGCAAGCGATCCCTCTTTTCTTCGCAGGACCATTCTTTTTTGCCCCATGATACCACGGCAGCATGGCCAACAAAAACACCCCCACTCCATCCACGGATGGAGTGGGGGCAGGGGGTATAGGCTGCGCCGTAGGAAGTGGGGATAACAAACGGAGCAGCCTATAGTGCCGCATCAAGCGGCATGGGGCGGTCGGTTACGCCTGGGCGGTGGCGACCGCTGTCTCGG
>JBBQSR010000017.1:0-16723 GCA_038234855.1 Ktedonobacterales bacterium
CAGGTGCCCGCCCTTAAAAATGGCATAGCGACTGAGAAGACGCGCAACATTCGAACGGTGTGGGATGTGAATACCGAACCGTTTCCAGACGCACACTTTGCTACATTTCCGACGGAGCTTATCAAACCATGCATTCTGGCGTCGTCCCGAGAAAACGATAGCGTTTTAGATCCCTTTTTTGGTTCAGGAACAGTTGGGGTTGTGAGCAGCGCCCTCAGAAGACAATTTATAGGAATTGAACTGAATCCCGATTACGTCACCATCGCAAAGAAAAGGCTCGGCTATGCATAATCGAGGTAGGTGAGGAATCACTCATGTCACAACCATCGCACGAGTCACGGGCAAACTTTTCGATACTGCCGCCAATGACCCAGATTGGTTTTGCGATCAAACTCAAAGAAATCAGAGATCGCTATCTGGATATCGCACTGAAAGACACTGTATCATCGCTTGATATTGCACGCATTGATGACGAATTGGCACGTTTCATGAAAAATGAACGCTTGCAATATCTGGCTCAATTTGGTCTGCGCGGAGAGATAGCCTTTCCTGTCCCTTATGTTCTCACGAGTAATCCCTACCTTTTGGGATACTATCGTTTCCTTCTCGGATTTTCTCAAAAGCGGTTTTATAACGCACGGCTCTTTGGCCGTTTTGCACGACTTGAGAGTAAGGGCGTTCTCCCGCCTGAATTAGCCGATGATATCACGCCTCTTTGCCAGAGTTTGATCGAGAGCGTGTGGTTATTGCTTGAAACACTCACCACATTGTCTCCTTCTTTGGTGTCTGACCTACAACTCCTTACTGTCGGTCCTCAGCTAAGAGGCTCAATGAACACCATCCTTGGCCAAACTGCCGAAGCTGCCTTTTTTCAGACATTGAAGTCTTTTATCGATCAGCATTACATCACGAGCGAAGATAGCAAGCGCGTGACGCTCATCAATGAACAACAAGAAGAGGTGGTTATCAGCAAGGGTCGAGATCCTGATATCAGTGTTGAAGGAGGCGTTAGCAATCAGCATCGCAAAATATTAGCTATTGAAATCAAGGGTGGCGATGACTTTGCCAACATTCACAATCGCTTAGGGGAAGCCGAAAAAAGCCACATTGTCGCCCGCGAAAAAGGTTATGAGGAAAGATGGACGGTAATCGCGGTTGAACAAATCGGGAGAGACGAGGCTAAAGCACGGACGCCCTCTACTACGCGACTTTTCCACTTACCGCAATTGGAAGATCCCAATAGCGAGGAATATGATGAGTTTAATCAAGCACTAGGCGAGGTGCTGAACATCGCTCCTAAGAAGTCACTGCCGGTGTGACCCCCCTCACACCCCTCCTATTGCCGAGATCATGACGAAAGTCACTGGCACACCTGACCAACCATCAGATATGCTGTACCCGTCCGTTCGCTCTCATCAGTTTTTAGGAGGCAACCGGGGTATGGCTGTGACGACCGACGCCATTCGCGTCGAAGATTTGAAGAAACATTATGGGCAGACGAAGGCCGTGGATGGCATCACCTTCGCCGTGCAGGCCGGGGAGATTTTCGGCATGCTCGGCCCCAACGGCGCTGGGAAGAGTACCACGATTGAGATGATCGAGGGGCTACGCCAGCCAGATGCCGGGGGCATCGAGGTGCTGGGGTTGCAGCAGCCGCGCGAGGCCAACGCCATCAAGGAGCGCATCGGCACCCAATTGCAGACCTCCGAGATGTATCCGCTGTTGTCGGTGACGGAGATCATCAACCTCTTCCGCACCTTTTATCGCGGGCGGCCCACGTTGCCGACCGAGCACCTGATTCACCTGGTGGGGCTGGAAGAGAAGCGCGACACCCGCAGCAAGCAGCTCTCTGGCGGACAAAAGCAGCGCCTCAGCGTGGCGCTGGCCCTGGTGAATGACCCCGACCTCGTGTTCCTGGACGAGCCAACGACCGGGATGGACCCGCAGGCCCGCCGCCAACTGTGGGACGTGGTGCGTGACATGAAGGCGCGCGGCAAGACCGTCCTCATGACGACGCACTACATGGATGAGGCACAGGAACTCTGCGACCGCATCGCCATCGTCGACCATGGCAAGATATTGGAACTGGATACGCCCAACGCGCTCATCCATAAGTTCTTCCATGATGTCGCCATCGAGTTCGCGGATGGCGCGACCGACGTAGCAACCTATCAGGCGATGCCCGGTGTCATCAACGCCGACGTGGCGAATGGCCGCGTGACGCTGCACTCCACCGATGTGCCGCGCACCATGGGCGCGTTGTTGGCGCGCGAGGGCGACGGCCAAGCCAACTTCAGCGACCTCAACGTCCGCAACGCCACCCTCGAAGACGTCTTCCTCAAGCTCACGGGCCGCGCCCTGCGCGACTAATGTTGCAACACGCCGTCACCACTCTCCATCCGCGAGATGCGAGGGGCGGCCAGGGGTGGGGACATCCCATAATAGGAGTCATCAGCATGGTTTGGTCACTCTACATCGCCAGCTTGAAAGAGTATCTGCGCGACCGCATGACGCTCTTTTGGACGCTGGCCTTTCCGGTCATCTTCATCGTCATCTTTGGCCTGATCTTTTCGGGCGGCGGTGGCAACACCTATAGCGTCGCCCTGGTCAACCTCGACACCGGCTCGGCGGGGGCGCAGATGGTCAGCGCCTTCAACAGCGACAGCGCGAAGAAATATCTGAGCGTCAAAAACACGACCTCCGTGACGGATCAAAACCATTACCAAGACCAACTGAAGGCGGGCAAGCTGGATATGGTCATCGTCCTGCCGCCCGACCTCAGCCAACACATCAGCGCGGGGCAGCCGAGCGATGTGCAGGTCTACCTTGATGGCACGAAGCAGACCCAAGCGTCGATCATGACGGGCATCGTCACCAGCTTCGTCACGTCGATCAACAACACCATCCCAGGTCGGGCACCGTTGCTGAATGTCGCGCAGGTCAGCGTCAACACGACCACCCTCAACACCATCGACTATCTGGTGCCGGGCATCTTGGCGATGTCGCTGATGCAGCTTGGCCTCTTTGGCACGGCGCTGCCGCTGGTGTCGCTGCGCGAAC
Organism: Ktedonobacterales bacterium; assembly: GCA_038234855.1. GTDB lineage: Bacteria > Chloroflexota > Ktedonobacteria > Ktedonobacterales > JACDGC01 > JACDGC01. The sequence continues at coordinate 3,061 of JBBQSR010000017.1, forward strand.
GCAAGATCCTCCGTCGCCTGGGGGCGACGCCGCTGCCCCGCTCCGCCGTGCTGGTGAGCCAGGTGTTGCTGCGACTGACGATCTCGGTCTTCCAGACGGGCATCATCATCGGCATCGGCTATTTCGCCTTTGGCGTCGCCATCGCGCATCCATTGACGACGGCATTGATCGCGGTGCTGGGCGCGCTGATGTTCATCAGCATCGGCTACCTGATCGCTTCTATCGCCCGGTCGCAGGAGAGCGCGAATGGCATCACCCAGGCGGTCAACTTCCCCATGCTCTTCCTGTCGGGGATCTTCTTCCCGCTGGCGGCGCTGCCGAGTTTCCTGGGGGTCATCGTGAAGGCGCTGCCACTGACTTACCTCGCCGATGCGATGCGCCAAGCCATGATCAACAGCACGCCCGACTTCCCCCTGACGGTCGACCTGCTCGTGGTCGTCGCGTGGATGGTCGTGTGCGGCTTCCTCTCGGTGCGCTTCTTCCGCTGGGAGTAGGGGAGGATATGAGCGCGGAAGCCACAAAAAGTTGAATAAATGGCACAAGCAATGGGGCGTCATCAAACGTCCCATTGTTGTGGGTGCCTCCTTGCCTCTTACCCCCTTCCTTGCTATACTGCTTGTGGATTCAGATGCGGGATGGTGAACGTATTGGTAAAAGCAGATCCACAAGTGCCCTTGTTATGGGTGACGGTCGGCTTAAATGGGCTTTTGGCACTAGGGCTTAGCGCATTCGTGCTGGAAACTACCCAGTTATCTACCCTCGGTAGCTTCACGCCCGCGATATTCATTCCATTTTATATGGCAACGGCGATCCTTTATTGGGGTGTGCTAGCTTTTTATATCGTGATATTGCGTCATCTCATCGGTCAAGAACGGCGGCGTCAGGGAGCCGCCATTACAAGCTTACAAGGACGGCTTGCGCTGACAGGGCAACCAATGCCGCCCCTACCAACGGTTCCCATTCCGTTCTCCTTGCGGCTCCGTCCAAATTGGTTGCTCTTATCATTCATCTGCTCCCCATTCCTTCTCACCTTTGCTCCGCTTATCTTTGCATTTTCTCCACTGGATGAAGCTGGCTTGGTTCCTGCGGATACAACGACGCTCGTCATTCTCATCGCCTTGCCAGTGGTGTTTTCAGGCGCTATCTTTGTGCTACTGGCAATCACGTTATTTCAGCACATCGAGATCAACCAACATGGCATCACTGTGCGTCGAGGGTTCCAAAAAACGTTGCTAGGCTGGGACACGGTAGCCCTGTTTGCGCAGGTGAATCTCGCAAGTGCACGTCGCAAAACAAAGCGTCTTGTGGTCTATGAACTGTCGAACGCACAGGTGCTGATGCGCTTCATCGTGCCGCGCACGCGCTGGTCGCCCATGCTGCCGCAGGGGATGTCGCTGGCGGACTATGACCACCAGATGGCGCTACTGATGCAGTACATCGCCGTGAGAACGGGCTTGCCGCTGGTGGACGTGCGCTAGCTGCCGGGCTTCGCGGCATCCTTGGCCTTGCGCAGCCAGGGAACGAAGTTGGTGGGGTCGTCGATGTAGTTTTCATCGGGGTCCCCTGGCAGCTTCTCGGGGAGGCCGCTGTGCCGTCGCCGCGCCTCGGCCAGCGCGCCAAACGCCAGCCCCACCAGCGCCAGGCCCGCACACACCAACGCCGTCGCCACCACATACGTGGGGGGCGTCAAGTCAACGTTGGTCGCCTGATGATTGGTGCCGCGCGCGACTAGATAAGCGATGAAGGGCAGCAGCAGCACGGCTACCCCCAGCCCGATGCCGATGCCCACCAGCAATCGTCGCCGCTGGTACGCCGCCGCGAAGGCCCCCGTCACCAGCGCCACGATCAAGGCGAACCCCGCACCCTCGATCAAGACATCCGAAACATCCATCGTGCGCCTCCTTCCCCTTTGATGATAGCGCGCCGGATCACCCCTCTTTGGCGATCATCACATCGGTCGACTTGAAAAGCGCCGTCACCTCGTCGCCGATTTGCAGATTCAGCCTTTCGGATGAGGTGTAGGTGATGAGGGCGACGACCTCCTGGCCGTCGGCCATCTCGACGACGATCTCGGCCATGATGTTGCCGAGGGTGATCTCTTTGACTTTGCCGCGCAGTTGGTTTCGGGCACTCAGTTGCATCGGGTCGTCCCACCTCTTCAGAAAAAGTGCTGCCAAAGGGCAGGTGATAGATTGATGCTTTATTGAATCACATCCACGCAACCATCCCATAAATCGATACAGCAAGGGTGCCCCAGCGCGTGCTCCTGCCCTAGGTGCGCCGCTGAGATGCCAATGGGTTTCATGGTATACTGACCCCTGAAACATCCGGCGATCCCCTGGTGATCGCTGGCAAGGGAGCAGTGAACGCATGGCGACCCCGGCACACCCGCGCCCGCACCCCTTCGTCTTGATCGTGATGGATGGGTGGGGCTTCAATCCCCGCACGGATGGCAATGCCATCGCCCTGGCGCGCACCCCGAATATCGACCGCATCGGCGCGACGTGGCCACACACGCTGCTGCAAGCCAGCGGCCACGCGGTGGGGCTACCCGAGGGCCAGATGGGCAACTCGGAGGTCGGGCACCTCAACATCGGCGCGGGCAAGCAGATGGTGCAAGACTTCACGCGCATCACCGCCGCCATCGACGACGGCACCTTTTACCAGAATCCCGCTCTTCTCGCCGCCATCGAGCAGGTGCGGCGCAATGGCTCCACGTTGCATCTATGTGGGCTGTTGGGGACGGGCGGGGTGCACGCCTTCCAGGGACACCTCGAAGCCTGTCTGCGGCTGGCGGCGCGTCACGACATCGCGCGGGTGCGCATCCACGCCTTCACGGATGGCCGCGACACCTCGCCCACCAGCGGCGTCGGCTATATGAAGGATCTGCTAGCCGCCGCCGCCAGCATCGCGCCGGGGCAGCCCGCGCGCGTCGCCACCATCGCCGGTCGGCTCTACGCCATGGACCGCGACAACCGCTGGGAGCGCACCGGGCGCGTCTATCAGGCGATGACGCAGGGCACCGGCACGCCCGCCAGCGACCCCGTCGCCGCCATCGCCGCGTCGTATGACGCGGGCATCACCGACGAGTTCATCGAGCCGATCACCCTGCGCGACACGGATGGCGCACCCGTCGGCCTCGTACGAGATGGCGACGCGGTGGTCTATTACAACTTCCGCGCGGATCGTGCTCGCCAGCTCACCAAGGCGTTCGTCTTCCCCGAGATGCCACCGGGCAGCGAAACGGTCTTTCCACGCGGCCCACGGCTGAATGACCTCACCTTCGTGACGATGACGGGTTACGAAAAGGGCTTGCCCGTGCTGGTCGCCTTCCCCGGCGATGATGTCGAGCAGCCCCTCGCCAAGGTCATCAGCGACCAGGGACTGCGCCAGTTCCACACCGCCGAGACGGAAAAATATGCCCACGTCACCTACTTCATCAACGGTGGCCGCGAGACGCCCTTCCCCGGTGAGGATCGCTTGCTGGTGCCCTCACCCAAGGTCAAGACCTATGACCTGCAACCCGAGATGAGCGCCGCCGCCCTCACCGACAACGCGGTGGAGCGCATCCGCTCTGGCGACTATGACGTGGTGATCATGAACTACGCCAACGCCGATATGGTCGGGCACACGGGCATCGTCGCCGCCGCCATCACCGCCGTCGAAACGGTGGATGCACAGGTGGGCCGCGTGGCCGAGGCGACGCTGGCGGCGGGCGGCGCGCTCTGCATCACCGCCGACCATGGCAACGCCGACCAAATGGTCGACTACCAAACCGGCCAACCTTTCACCGCGCACACCACCAATCCGGTGCCGTTCTACTTCGTCGTGCCGCAGTGGCCCGGTGCCCACCTGCGCGCGAATGGGGTGCTGGCCGACATCGCGCCGACCATGCTGCAAGTGATGGGCATTCCCATCCCAGCAGGCATGACGGGGCGCACCCTGATCGAGGGGCAATAAGGACGGTTGGACGCGAAAAGCGCGAAATCCCACGAAGGTCGCGAAATTGAGGAAGACAAAGCAGTAAGCGATTCTCATCCAATCTTGCTCTTCCAAACTTTCACGCTCTTTCGTGTTTTTCGTGGAATTTCGCGCTTTTCGCGTCCAAAAAACAAGTCACTAAAAGGAGCCAAACATCATGGCACAAGAGTTCACCATCCCAACGCGAACGGCGCGTTTTTTGTGGCACAACAACATCGAGACGGGCGTGGTCGAGGGCGACAACATCTTGGCGCTCATCGACGACCTGGCGCTAGAGTCGGGGGCGCGTCCCCTGGCAAAGCTGAGCGCGGTGAAGCTGCTGCCGCCCTGCGAGCCGCGCACCATCGTCTGCATCGGGCGCAACTATCGCGAGCACGCCGCCGAAATGGCCGAGGAACTGCCGCCAGAGCCGCTCATCTTCCTCAAGCCCGTTACCAGCCTCATCGCCTCGGGCGACGCCATCAGCTACCCTGGGTGGGTCAGCGAGAATGTGCATTTCGAGGGCGAGCTGGCTGTGGTCATCGGGCGCACCTGCCGCCGCGTAGAGGAGGCCGAGGCGCTGAACTACGTGCTGGGCTACACCGTCGCCAATGATGTGACGGCGCGCGACCTGCAACGCAAAGACGGCCAGTGGACGCGCGGCAAGGGCTTCGACACCTTTTGCCCCCTCGGCCCCGTCCTGGTCGAAGACATCGACCCGACGGATCTCGCCATCACCACGCGCGTCAATGGCGAGGTCAAGCAGCAAGCCCGCACCTCGGAACTGATCTTCGGCATCCCACGGCTCATCAGCCACGTGTCGCAGGTGATGACGCTGCACGCGGGCGATGTGCTGCTGACGGGCACCCCGGCGGGCGTCGGCCCCATCAAGCCCGGCGACGTGGTCGAGGTCGAGATCGAGGGCATCGGCATCCTGCGCAACCCCGTCGTCGCGGGGGAATAGCGGCATCATTGGTGGGCATCTCGTTTTTCCATGAGATGCCCATCATGGTTTAACGGCAGCTTTGCAGCGCCCATGACCAACCATTGCCTTGGGCGGAGCCGCCTGCGGTCTCCCACTTGACCGCATAGCTGTTGTCGGGGCTGATCCATCCGCTGCCGAAGCCATTGCAGTTGAAGCTCGCGTTGCCACCTGGGTTGAACGGCCCGAAATGGAAGCCCAGTTTGCCCAGCTCGCTGGACATGAACGTGTCAATCGAATTAGCAGTGCCCGCGCTGCACATCCTATTCGAGAGGATGGACCCCGAGCCGTCGCCTGGCTCGATCACCGTCAGCGGCGGCAATGGCACCGCCGTGTGCTGGGCCAAGAAAAATGCATACGGTGTGGTGATGGGGCTGCACGTCGGGTAGGGCGGCGGCACGAACAACCGCAACTGGTACGACACCAGATTGTTGCCCAATTCCGTCACCTTCTCTAATCCCACGTAGCGTGGCGCGATGGCGGGGTACCCCCAGCAATAGGGATCGCCGCATGGGGCCTGGTAGCCGCCATCGAAGGGTAGCGTCGGTGACTGCGTGTACCCCTGCGCGATCATCTGTGTGCCATAGAACGACTGCATCCCAGCCTTGCTCGTGTTTGGCGCGCACACCTGCATCAGATAGATAGTGAAAAGGCCGATGACGTTGCTATGCAACACGGGCGTCGTGCCCACTGAGTTCGCTGGGAAGGGCACATTATTGAATGCCATCCCTGGGTTCGGCGTGATCGTCCCGGCGAAGCCTGGCACGTCGGTGCACTTGGTGGCGCTGGTCGGCGTGGGACTCGCCGGGATGGGCGTTGCGGCGACCGGCGTCTGGGAAGTGGGGGTGGGTCCGTTGGCTGTCGTCGTGCTGCCGCTGCACGCGGCGACGAGACTGAGGGCCACCACCAACATGCCAATGGTGGCTGCCCGCTGCAAGAAACGGTGATGCATGAAAAGAAACCTCCGTAATCAGAACCGAAAGCGTGATGGCGAGACAGCGTCCATCCGCGCGTCGTTGGATAGAACGCGACCATTCACCAAATTTTGGGCAATGGGTGAAAACAGATGCGTCCTTGCGCCGCTGCCCCCTGCACTGCTACAATGAGGGGGATCTGTCGAACAATCCTGACGAGGTACCCCCCATGGCAATGACCCTTGAGCGTCGGCCCGATTGGCTGAAGGTGCGCGCCCCCAGTGGCGAAAACTACGAAGAACTGCGACAGTTGATGCGCAGCAAGTCGCTGCACACCGTCTGCGAGGAAGCGCGCTGCCCCAACATGGGCGAGTGCTGGGCGCACCGCACCGCGACCTTCATGATCCTCGGCAGCGTCTGCACGCGCAGTTGCGGCTTTTGCGCCGTGGCGACGGGTCGCCCGATGGCGGTGGATTGGGAAGAGCCGCGCCACGTCGCCGAGGCGACCAAACAGATGGGGCTACGCCATGTCGTCGTCACCTCCGTCAACCGCGACGAGATGCCCGATGGCGGCGCGACGGCCTTCGCCGCGACGATCCGCTGGATCAAGCGGCTGAACCCCGAAACCTCTATCGAGGTGCTGACGCCCGACTTCAAGGGCAACATGGACGCGCTGCGCGTGGTGATGGATGCCAAGCCGAGCATCTTTAACCACAACGTCGAAACCATCGCGCGGCTCTATAAGCGCGTGCGACCCCAGGCCATCTATCAACGCTCGCTGGAAGTGCTGGCCAAGGCGAAAGAGATGCAGCCGCAGATCCCCACGAAATCGGGCTTCATGCTGGGGCTGGGCGAGGAGCGCGACGAGGTCATTCAACTGCTGCGCGATATGCGGGCGCACAACATCGACATCGTCACCATCGGCCAATATCTGCGCCCCAGCTTTGACCACCTGCCCATCGAACGCTACGTCACCCCCGCCGAGTTCAGCGAATATCGCAAGCTCGGCAAAGAGATGGGCTTTCGCCACGTGGAATCTGGTCCCTTGGTGCGTAGCTCGTACCACGCGTGGGACCAAGCCAAGGCCGCCGATGTCCCCGACGTGCCCGATTCCCCCCTGGTCGCGCAATAACACCGCGCTCTTACGCCCCGCGCTGATGCACGGCATGAAGCGCGGGGCGTTCTTCATCAAGATAGTACTCAATCAAATGATTGACTTTCGCGGCGCGCGTATGGTATATCATAGACAGCCAATCAGATGATTGGGAAAACTACACGGGAGATCAGTTCATGGCACAGTCCACTGCCGCCACGGCGGGGGCGTTCACCCCGGCGGCGGCGAATCCGCGCCGTTGGTGGGCACTCGTCGCCACCTGTTTCGGCCTCTTCATGGCACTGCTCGATGTCACCATCGTCAATGTCGCCCTGCCGACCATCGGCACCGATCTGAAGGCGTCCTTTTCGGACCTGCAATGGGTCATCAATGGCTATACGCTGGTGCTGGCGGTGCTGCTGGTGACGGCGGGTCGGCTAGGCGACATCTTTGGGCGCAAGAGCATCTTCATGGTCAGCCTGGGGGTCTTTTCCTTTGGGTCGCTGCTGTGTGCCCTCTCGGGCGATGTCAGCATCGGCGGGCTGTCGCACATCCAGACGCTCCTCGCGGCGCGCGTGGTGCAGGGGCTGGGCGGCGCGGGCATGCTGCCGCTGGCGCTGGCCATCATCGCTTCGACCTTCCAGGGGCGCGAGCGCGGCGTCGCCATCGGCATCTATGGCGGCGTCACGGGGCTGGCGACGGCGGTGGGGCCAGTCATCGGCGGCATCCTTGTGGAAAAGGTCAGTTGGCAATCGATCTTCTTCATCAACGTGCCCATCGGCTTCATCGGCATCGCGCTCTGCGCCTGGGCCGTCACCGAATCGCGGGATACGAACGCCAGCCGTTCGGTAGATGTCTTTGGCTTGGTCACGCTGACGGTCAGCCTCTTTTGCCTGGTGCTGGCCTTGATCCAGGGCAACGACAGCGACAAGGGCTGGACCTCGCCCTACATCCTCACGCTCTTCGCCGTGGCGGCGGTGGAGCTGGTCGTCTTCGTCCTGGGCGAACTGCGGCTGAAAAACCCGATGGTGGACCCGCGCCTTTTCACCAATAGCAGCTTCACCGGGTCGGCCATCGCGGCCTTCGCGCTGAGCGCCGGGCTGTATTCGCTGTTCTTTTTCCTCTCGCTCTACCTGCAAAACTACCTGGGCTTTTCGGCGCTGGATGCCGGGCTGCGCGTGCTGCCCCTGAGCGCAATGACGGTCATCGCCGCGCCCATCGTCGGCATCGTGGCGCAGCGCACTGGGGCGAAGCCGGTGATGGCCATCGGCATGCTGATCGGAGCAGTGGGGGTGCTGACGCTGGCACGCATCTCGGCCACTGACACGCAGAGCGATTGGCTCGTGCTCGTGCCGGGCTTCATCCTGGGGGGCATCGCCAGCGGCATGGTCAGCCCGCAAATCTCCACCGTGGCGGTCAACACTGTCAACCGCGCGCGTTCGGGGATGGCGTCTGGCGTCAGCGGCGTCTGTCGCCAGCTTGGCACGGCCTTTGGCATCGCCTTCCTCGGCGCGCTGCTGACCAACCGCTACAACACGGAGGTGCACGACAAGATCAGCGCGCTCACCGTCCCCAACGTCCCCGCCGCCCAGCAGAAGGGCATTTTGGATGGCGTCATCACGGGGCTGCAAAAAGCGGGCACCTTCGTCGGCAGCACGGGCTTGCGGCATCCGCCCGCGCAATACGCGCACAATCCGCTGTTGCCGCAGATTCAGACCGCCGTGGGGCAGGCCTTCATCGACGGCACGACCTTCATCTTGGTGCTGGCGGCGGGGCTGCTCGCCATCGGCGCGGTGGCGTCGTTCTTCCTCATTCGCCAGCGTGACATGACGCACGCCAGCGAGGACGCCGCCCCGCTGGAACTCTAGCGATGCCACGCGTGGCCAGCAGCGCCGGAAGGTTTTAGCTCCCGGCGTTGCTGGCCACGCGCGCTATCGTTCCGAGTTCTCCTTGCTCAATGACAGCGTAAGCTGCCATTCATCGCGCGCCGTCACCTTCTGGCGTTACGCGCAGCAGGGGCGTCCCGGCCTCCTCGGTGAAGGTGAGCAGGCCCAGGAACTGCGCGCAACGGGCCATGGCGCAGGCATGCTCGACGTGCTTGGGGCTGGCGTGCAACAATTCGCGCAGTCGCCGCACGTAGTTTGGCTCTTGCCCGGCGGGTTGAGTGCCCAGCGAGCGGCAGGCCAGCTCCAGATTCGCGGTGTGGTCGGGGCTGGCCTCGGCCTGGCGGCGCAGTTCATCCGCCACGAAGTTGAGGAATTGTTGCAGATAGAGGGCGTGCGTTTCGGGTGCGGCACTCGCCATCACATGTGGCGTCGGGCGCACCTGATCGAGCAAGCCGGTTTCGCGCAGTTCGTCCAGCCACAGGTCGGCGTCATAGCCCAGGTCGCGCAGGGCTGGGGAGCGCAGCTTCGCCAGGCGCGCCATCAATTGTTGGGCGCGGGCGGCGGGGTCCATCGGCGCGGGGGTCCAACTGGCGCTGACCGCCTCGCTCGTCTGGGTGACGGCAGCCACCAGCGCCTCGCGCCCCTGCGGATCGGATCGGTCGCCATACTTGGGAAGGAAGACGGGGATGATGCCCAGCTTGCGCGCGAAAAGATCGAGCGTCGGGTTGTCGCCCAGCGAGATCAGGTGGACGTGGTGGCCCATGTAGTGCAGTTGATAGATCAACGGGACGAAATCTTTGTCGCCCGTGACGAGGATGATGTGGCGCGGGCCATCGGCCAGCAGCGCCCGCTCATAGGCATGCAGCGCCATCACCAGGTCGGCGGTGTCCTTCAGGCCGACCTCTTCGCGGGCACCCGCCACGTTCTCGATCATGATGCGCGCGTGGGGGGTATCCATCAGCCGGAAGCCCTGCCGCCAGAGCGAGCGAAACACTTCATTGAGGTACGGCTCATTCGCATAGAGCAGGGTGTCGGCATAGACGAACATGTCGGCGCGGTCCTGCCCGCAAACGGTGCGGATGTATCGCTGGATCTGCCCTACCAATGTCGAGATGCGCAGCGGCGTCGGCACAGTGGTGGGGCCACTGAGACCCAATTGATTTTCCAGGTCCATATAGACCGAGACGGGGGCGATCTGCGGACGCGTGGCGTTGGCGAAGTGCCAGGTACGCGGCACGAACAGCAACGGTACGCCCACCAGCAACGCTGTCGCCGCTGGCAGCAACAGCACATGCGCCCGGCTGGCGATGCCCTCGCCCAGCCCAAACCATGCCGCCAGATGACCCAGGAACCCTGATGGTAACACCGCGATGATGACCAAAACCACGCCCAGAATGATGAGCACCGTCGCGCTGATGCGCCGCGCGGGCGACCGCCGCCGGATGAAGCTGAGCCAGCGCCCCCGCCATCTGCGCGGCTGCTGGGTGTTTGCCATGAACGATTCCTCCCCGCTGAGTGAGCGACCATAACAGGTCGGCACCATTCTATCATGCGGCGTCTGATGCACAGGAATCGCCGCCAAATGGCCCATCCGTTCGGGGGACGTGGGCAGACAAAGGGGAGCGAGCCAGCGTGGACACCCGCGCTGTCTCGCTCTTGCCCCCCTCGCGGCTCACCCTCGCTGCGCTACGGCAGCGGCGCGTGAAAGACGCGGATGTACCACAACTGGCTGCTCGTCACCTGCACCGAGACGCCACGGTGGCCCCCCGTGATGGGATATTGCCCACTGAAACCGCTCGCCGTCACCCCCGAGAGCGTCCAGCCCGCAGCGGTCATGGATGTCTGCAAGAAGGCGATGATCGTCGCGGGCGTCCCGGCGCTGCAAAACGGAAAGTAGGTCGACCCTGCCGTGCCGCCGCCGTAGTGCACCGGATAGAGCGTGGCGGGCGGCAACAGGAAATGCTCGTAGCCGCTGCCATGATCATTGTTGTCTTGATAGATGATCCAGGCGTCATTGCTGGTGTCGCCAAAGGTCGCGGCGTCGCAGGACGGGGCGGGCACCACCTGCGCCAGCTTGAGGTGATAGGTGATGAAGCCCCCCCGTTATCGTGCAGATTTTCGATGGAGACGAAGCGCGGCGCATGCGGCAGACCATCATCGATGAAGCACGAGCGACCGCTTGTGCAGCCAGTCAGCGTCTGGTTATCATCCGGGAAGGCGACCGGACCCAGGCCATAGCCCGTCCCAAAGAGATAGGCCATCACCGACGAGTGCCCCGAGAATGGCCCATTCACCTGATCGAGCGTGCCGTGGTAGCAGACATCCATCGTCCAGGTGGTGTATTGTCCGGTACCCCCGCCCGAGGTCGTGGGCGCGCTCGCCACCGACGCCGTGGGAAAGTGCAGATCGGCGAAATTGCTCGGCGGCGCGGGGGTCGCTGCCCCAGGGATGAGCGTGGCGCAGCTTGGCAACGGCGTCGCGGTGGGGACAGCCGAGGTGCTGCCCGCTGGGGGCGTCGACCCCGCCGTGGTGGACCCCGTCGTCTCGGTGATGGTCGATGAACACGCGGCGCAGAGTGCCGCCAACAGGCACAGCAGCCCAAGGATGCGGGCACGATGGATGGTTCCTGACATTGGCTGGTTCCCCTTCCTCATTAGTGATGCATATCCATCCAAACGCGCGATTCCGGCGTTTTTCGGCATGCCCTGTTGTGGAGGTGGGGAAGTGGAAAGACACCCGCGCGGTCAAAGGGACACGGGGAGCAATTGCTGGAGCACCGCTTCGACATCCGCGATGTTGAAGGGTTTAGGCATCACACGGTCGGCACCTACATGCGCGCTATAGCGCGGCCCGGCTGCCGTCATCAGCACGATGGGGATGTCCCTGAAGCGTTCCCGCACGACGGCGATCAGTTGCTCGCCGTTGAGGTAGGGCATCATGAGATCCGTAAAGATCAACACGGGGTGCCGATCGTGCAGTAATTCCAACGCCTGACGACCATGCTTCGCGGTCAGGACCTGATAGCCGGCATCCTCCAAGATGAAGGAGAGCGCCATCGCGATGGGTTCCTCATCCTCGACGATCAACACGAGCAATGGCTCAGTTGCGGTCATAGGCCACCTTTGTTGCACGCGCACTTGCCACACGATGCCCTCTCACAGAGGGAAACAATCGCCATATCTATACGATACGCGAGAGAATAGCAACGGCGCAGAGTGCAAGATCACCGCTACTCGCGACGCGGATAGTCATTCCGCACCTACCCTGCCAAACAAGTAAGATAGGTGCGATCACGCATCATCGGTGTCAGCCGGGGCGGCGGTGGTCGACTCGGTCGGGGGCGTCCACGGTAACTGGGGTAGGCTGAACCAAAAGGTCGCGCCGTGCTCCGCCACGCTCTCGACGCCGACCTCGCCACCGTGCGCGGCGATGATGGCCTGGCTGATGTACAGCCCCAGGCCCAGCCCACCACCATTTTGCTGCTGATCGCCGCGCTCAAAGCGGCCCCATATGCGCGCTTGCTCTGCCTCTGTCAGGCCGGGGCCATGGTCACTGATGGCGACGCGCACCCGGCCCCGCGTGGTGCTCACTCGCACCGCGATGGGCTGTTCGGGCGGGGCATACTTCAGGGCGTTATTCAGAAAATTGATCAAGACCTGGCTCAGCCGCAGTTCATCACCCTGCACCATCGCCGCACCCTGGGGGAGGGAGGCATGCACGGTGATGACCCGCTCGGGCCACAGCAGCCGCTGCTGACGCACCGCGCTGCGGGTCAGGTGGGCCAGGTCGCACGGAGCCATACGCATTTCTAGCCGGTCGGTGTTGATGGCCGACGCCTCCAGCAGATCTTGCAGCAGACGCGTCATGCGCTGGCCTTGCTCCTTGGCCTGGTCGAGCACCTGGCGCAGACTCACCAAGACGCGCTGTTGCGTCGGGTCCGCTGGGGTCGCCTGGCGACGTGCCCGCAGCGCGGCGACATCGATGTAGGCTCGGAGCGCGGTCAGGGGCGTCTTCAGCTCATGGTTGACCATGTGCAAAAAGCCATCCATCCGCGCGTTCGCCGCCTCTAGGGCGCGGGTGCGCGTCTCGGCAACCTCGCGTTCACGCAACAACCGCTCATGCTCGACGATCAACGCCGTCAGTTGCGACAGTGCTCTCACCAAGCGTACCTCATCTGGGGTGTACGCATGGGGCGCGCCGCGATAGTCCAGCGTCATCATGCCGATCAGGTGGTCACCGACCCGCATCGGGGCGATCAAGACGTCGCGAATCCCATAGGGATTCGGCAGGTCGCGATAGGGCGGCTGCATATAGTCGATGAAGACCACATCCCCCGCGTGCAGGGTGCGATATTCCGGCGTGGTGGTGTCGATGGGCGTCTGTTGCGCGGATTGCTCTTCCCACCAGGCCACCGTTTCGGCCTCGCTCAGGCCAGCCACCGCCAGGGGCTGGGGGATATGGGTGTGGGGGTCGATGGCCAGCAACCCCACACGGTCACACGCCAGTACCCGCCGGATGAGGTCAGCGAGGTTGAGCGACCGGGGACTCGCATGCAGCAGGTGCGGGATGGCGGACTCGGTCCCCTGGGGGACCGTCACGACCGCCTGAGCCATTTCGAGCAAGGCATTGAGCGCGGCCAGGGTACGCCGCTCCACCGCGCGGTGCTCGGTGATGTCGCGATAGACCGCGACCGCGCCGACGACCGCCCCGGTGTCATCACGGATGGGCGCACCCGTCAGGCTCATCACGCGGTCGCGGCCATCGCGCGTGTGCAGCCGCACCGAGGTCGCCAGCGCCTCGCCACGCAACTGACGCGCGACGGGGGTCT
>JBBQSR010000018.1:0-16518 GCA_038234855.1 Ktedonobacterales bacterium
AGGCGGGGTCCCCTTTGGGGTGCCTTGACAGGTGAGCACGGTGTGGCAGATTCCGACGAGCCAAGGGGGGAGAGACTGTCCCCGGATAGTGGCAGGCGCTTGCCGAGAGAGCATCCAGCGGAACCACACCAAGCGCCTTGGAGTGCTGGGGCAACGCCCCGCCAGTCAACAACCAAAGGAGCAAACACCATGGCCAGCGAGATTCAACAGAGCGTGCTAGAGATGGGCTTCACCGACTTGGTGGCCGTCGCCCTCAAACGCAAGTGGACGGCAGAGAAGCTCGTGGGGATGTTGAAATCACGCATTCTGCGCGACCAAAAGTATCTCACCTATCGCTCGGCGAAAGGGGCACACACGGCCTATGATGACATCACGGCAACTGATCTGCCCATGCTGGCGTTAGCAGCGGCGTTGTTGTTGCCAGAATGCACGAGCCGCTAGCCTCGTACATCATCATGGTGCGGTACGTGAGGAGTGGGAAGCCGATGAGTCACCCACCATTTCCCGATAATCAAGAAGGAACCTAGCAGCGTACAAAAGAGGCCCCAGATAATATGACCTCTCCACAGTTCAGTCAGACCCAAGGCGCTATCGGCACCACCATAGGTATACCACCCAGGAGGCGCGGAGAAATAGGTTTTCAACCATGAAGGAGGGGATGGCATCGAGATTCCTCATTACTTGAGTTAGCGACATTATACCACCGAGGGGCGGGCCGGGAGGACCCCGGCCCAGCCCCTCGGGTAGGGGCGAACTGGGTAACACGCCCCTTAATCAATACAAATTGAGAAAACAAGAGGAGGCGATAACGGTGATGGGGATACCACCAAAGCTGCTGCTGGCGGGCTTCGACAACATTTACTTCTCATTGGACGAGGAAGTGAGTGATGCGACCTGGGAACGGCTACGCGAGGCGCAAGATGATGCCAAGCTGTTGGCCCAGGCGAACAAGAAGGGGGCGCATTGCCCTGAGTGGCTTGATGCCCAGATGCATCCAACGTGTGCTAGGGGCGGCTATCGCTTCCTCATCGAGCGCGGCGACCAATTCTCGCTCAAGCTTATGCGGGGCATCCCGAATCGTCCAGCGATGTTCATTGAGATGCGCTCCTTCGGGCTGCATACGCATCCTGACGGCGTGCTCGGTGCACTGCATGAGACCTTCGCCTACATCGGGCGGGTGTTGTTCCCTGAGCTTCTTGCTGAGGAGGTCATGCGGCGATTCAATCTCGATACCGCCAAGTGTTCGCGTCTGGACCTGCACGCCGATTGGCAGGGTGGCGACGTGCCCAATTTTGCCGATACCGAGGCGCTGCACTTCATCCATCCGGGCAAGGTGAAAGTGGCGTGCATGAGCGAGGGGCGCCACTGCACCGGCTACACCTTCGGGCGGTCGGCGGTCAAGGCGCGTATCTATAACAAGACTGTCCAGGCGATGCAAGCCAAGCTGGATTGGTATTTCGAGATGCTGCGCCAGGTGCATGGCGAGGACTTTGATGAATCGCTCGACGTGTGGCGCTGCGAGTTTCAGTTAGAGCGCGAGGGGGTCAAGGGGTTTCGCTTCTATGGCACGCCAGAAGACACGGACGATGATGACGTGCTCGAGGCGGAATTGGCGGTCGAAGACCTGCCCAGTGTGAGCAGTGTGCGCCAGGCGCTCAAGTGGGCGAGTACGATGTGGGGTTATCTGACGTCGCGCTGGCTGCGGTGGGTTTACCCGACGGATGACGCCAATCGGGCGCGGTGGCCGCTGCGTGATTCTTGGGAAGTAATTCAAGAGGCGGGCAAGCGCATCGTGGCGGATGGGCTGCTGACTGATGATAAGTTGTCGTTGGTGCGGGCGCAACGGCACAGCGGGTATGCGCGGGGCATGCATCGCATGGCCGTAGGGCTGCTGACGGCCCTAGAGACGGTCGATATCGACGCCGGGGCGGCCCAGGCGCGCTATGTAGAGCACATGGGCCGCATCGCGCACTTGGCGCGGTTGGCGCAAGACAAGCGATTCGATGACTGCGACGACGACGAGCGCAAGGCGCTGCGGATTCTCAAGGGGATGGGGATTCGGGATGAGCGGGTGGGCGAGACCAGCCAGTTACTCGACATGGCGATGGGGGTGTTCACCAGCGCGGGGGTGTTGACGCTGCGTGATGAGGACCAGATGGGCGAGATAGCGGATTTGCTCAATGGGATGGCCGACGAACTTGACCGCGTAGCCGATGAGAAGGGGGGCATCCCTGAGATGCTGCGCGACAAGTGGCAACGGCGCTTCAAGGTGGCGACCGCCCATCGTGCTTTCACTAAAATTGCCTAGGTACGCGACAGATACGGAACCGCTCAGCATAGGATGCTGGGCGGTTTCTTCATGCTCAGGGGGAACATACCATGTTGAAACGGCAAATTGACGAAAACGCACCAATCAAGCTCTTGCTAACTATCGAAGAGGCGGCCCAGGCGTCGGGCTTGGGTCGCTCATTCATGTATGAGCTAGTGCTAAGACGCAAGATAGCAAGCGTCAAGATTGGCCGCTATCGTCGGGTTCCTGTCACAGCATTGGAATTGTTTGTCAGTCAGCAAGTCGAACAGCAGGGGGTATAACATGGGAACCAAACGGGGTCACAACGAAGGCACGATTACCAAGCGCGCTGATGGTCGGTGGGAGGCTCGTATTAGCCTCCCTGATGGCAAGCGCAAGTGCTACTATGGCAAGACGCGCCAAGAAGTAAGCCGCCGGATGGCTCAGGCATTGCGCGATGCTGAAAATGGTGTACTCGTCACTGATGAGCGGCAAACAGTTGGTCAATATCTGGCATCATGGCTTGATGTGGTCAAGCACCAGTTAGAGCCTGGAACATTCAGGCGATATCGCAACTTTGTTCAGGGGCATATTATCCCTGTTTTGGGAAAAGTGTCGCTCTCAAAACTGACGGCACAGCAGGTGCAAAACCTGTACGCTAAGGTGCTTGATAAGGGTCTTTCGACAACAACGGTGCATCACTTGCATGGGGCCTTTCATAAGGCCCTCAGCGATGCTCTCAAGCTTGGTTTAGTACAGCGCAACGTTACTGAAATGGTGTCGCCTCCTCGGCGGCGTCATACTGAGATGATGACCTTATCAAAAGAGCAAGCGCGGGCGCTGCTGGCGGCTGTCCATGATGACAGATTCGAGGCGGTGTATGTGTTAGCGCTTTCGACGGGCATGCGCGAAGGGGAACTATTCGCGCTCCGTTGGCAAGATGTCGATTTAGATGTTGGCATCCTCAGCGTTCGGGGAACCATTAAAGAAGGGGAAAAGGGTTTTTTCATCGGCAAGACGAAAACCGCTAACTCTCGTCGTCAGATTGATTTGTCAACTAACGTGGTTGCTGCTCTGCGACGCCATAGAAAACGACAAGATAAGGAAAAGGAATTGCTCGGCGAGGCATGGGACTCAACGCTTGATTTGCTTTTCCCAAACACGGTAGGCAATTCGATGATTCCTGACCATTTTGTAAAGCGGCATTTCAAGCGCAAGTTGAAAGAAGTTGGCTTGTCACCAGAGATACGCTTTCATGATTTGCGCCATACTGCTGCTTCGTTACTATTGAAAGAAGGGGTTAATGTAAAGGTGGTAAGTGAGATGCTTGGGCATGCTGATGTTTCTATCACATTACGCATCTATGCACACGTGTTACCTAGTATGCAAAAAGATGCTGCATCAGTAATGGACAATGTTCTTGGAAACTCTTTAGATTAGAAACTGCCTGTGCTCTTATCAAGTTCAGTGGATGGTAAATTGCTCACATTCATTGAGCTTGATAGGAGTAATGATTGCATCTGTGTATCTTTTATGTCATAAATGATCTAAAATCAGGACCTAATAAAGGAGCAGTTTATGACGCAAGATTTGATTAGTTTATCACAAATTGTGCAAAACTTCGCTGTAGCCATAGGCTTTTTACTGGGTGGTATGTGGGCTGTATATCAGTTCGGTATCCAGCGAGGCAACCAAACTGGACTAAAAATAGATACAGATATCAAAATTTCATCCTTATCAGGCGAAGATAAAAGACGACTAGTCTTCATTGATGTAATATTAGAAAATACAGGCAAGCGAGCTTTGTTCGCACGGACCAAGAAGCTTAACTCGCAGTTTGCTCAAAAACCGTGTTCCTTATATCTCCGAAAAGTAAATGCAAATTCTTTACCAAACAGCCATTTCTATTGGTATTCGTCTGATTTGTCAGCTATTGATGGTGTACCTGAAGAAATAAATCTAACTCGTGAATATGGTCAAGACCCTCGAAACAGCGCTACGTTTTTTATTGAGCCTAGCGAGGTTTACCACATCGGTAATTCTTTCATACTATCTCCAGGTGTTTATCTAGGAAGAATCAGATTTTTTGGGGCACGAGGAAGGCAAGAGTTTTGGTCGCGTGTGTTTTCATTTTCTGTAGAAGAATAAGGCAAGAATACTTTTTGTCGTCAAGTTTGTCGTCAAGCCCTTTGGACAAAGGAAAGAGGCTAGGACTGGCCTAGCCTCGCTGGGTGGAGATGGGGGGGAGTTGAACCCCCCGTCCAAATATGCGCCTGAACCGATGTACTACAGGTTTGTCCGATGCTTTGATGACGCCTGGGGGACTCCCATCGGCGGGATGCCTCTAAGCCGTGCTCCCTGGTCTCAGGCGGTGCGTAGTGAGCGATCGGCACCGCAGCCCCTCAGCTAAGTGACACCCGCGCCCCGGCCCGCTGAGATGAGGACGGACGGATGCGCATCACTGGGTATTAAGCAGCGAAAGCGAACTGGCTTGCGCCAGCATAGTTGGGTTTGGCAACTATAAATTTGTCGGTTGTTTTACGAGATTGCATACCGACACCTCGACCTGCAATCGATCCCTTCGCCTACCTGTCGAGCCCCAGCACCCCCAGGGCCTTCCATTTGCACGGAAGGATACAGGACAAGTATACCATACCGCCACCCAAGATGCAAGCGGTGCCCGCGCGAGTCGGGACCAATAGCCCAGGCGGGGCGGGGCGTTGCGCGGGTGCGGTGACGATGTTACAATTCACCCGAATCCGCCCGCCGTGGGCGACGAGCCGAAATGGCCACCAGGAGGAACCGCCCCATGCGGCTCAACGACGCCCCCGCCGATGCTACCTCGCCCGCCCCCAGCACAGATGCTCCCCACCCCAGCAGCCTCCAGCGCATGCGCATCACCATCCGACCGGGGCCGATTGATTGGTCGGCCATCGCGTTGCTGGGCGTGGTGGTGCTCGTCTTCGTGCTGCGCATCTACAACCTCAACTGGGATGCGAATAATCATCTGCACCCTGATGAGCGCGAAATCATGATCAAGGCACAGTGCTTGGGGCTACAGAGCGTGCCGGCTGGCTGCCCCTCCGTGGTCGATCCGGCGAACCCGCACTTTTTCGCGTATGGCTCGTTCCCGATGTATCTGCTGGCGCTGGTGGCGCATGGGCTGGCGCATCTCTTCGGCGGCTGGCATGGCTTGCCAACGGATGGCGGGTCGTTTGATGATTACGACCACTTCACCCTGGTGGGGCGTGTGCTCTCGGCGCTTTTTGACACGGGGACGGTGCTGGTGGTCGGCCTGATCGTCCGTCGCATGGCCGGGCGCTGGTGGGGGATTTTCGCCGCCGCCTTCGTCGCCTTTACCGCCTTCGAGGTGCAGCTCGCGCATTTCTACGCGGTGGATACGGTGATGACCTTCTTCGTCACACTCACGCTGTTTGGCGCGTTGGGGCTGGCGGGCTTCCGACGCGAGCAGATCGGCGCGCGTCCGGCGGGTAGCGAACCAGAGCTGCCAAAGCTCGGCGCGACGGCGGGCTGGGCGCTGCTGACGGGCATCGCTTTTGGCCTAGCCCTCACGAGCAAGGTCAGCGCCGCGCCGCTCATCGTCCCCATCCTGTTGGCCTTCATCATTCGCTGGCGCAAGATCGGGCTGCATGGCTGGTCTGACGTCCTCTTTGGCGCGATCTTGACGGGTGTGACGACCTTCGTCACCTTCGCCGTTACCATGCCCTACTTCTTCCTTGATAGCAAGGATTTTTGGGCAGCGATCAACCAAGAGGGCGCGCTAGCGCGTGGCACCATCGTCTACCCCTATACCATCCAATTCGCCCATCGCACGCCCTACCTCGACCAGCTCAAGAATATCTTCACCTGGGATCTGGGCTTTTGGCTGGCGCTAGCGGGATGCGCCGGGGTCATCTATGCCGTCGCGCGCGTCTGGCGACGGTGGGACGATGTGCTGCTGGTTCCCCTAGCATGGATCGTGATCTATTTCGGCTACACTGGCAGCTTTTATACCAAGTTTTCACGCTACCAATTGCCGATCTTTCCCATGCTGGCGGTGCTGGCGGCGTTGCTGCTGAGCGACCTGCATGCGCGGCTGAGCGCGGTCGATGCCCTCACCTTGCCCCCCCTGGGGCAGTCGCGGTGGGCGCGCGTCGCAGCGCTGGCGCAACGCCCCTTGGCCCTGGCGAGCGGTGCGTGGCAACGGCTGCACCTGCGGCGCTGGCTGGCCCCCGCGCTGGCGGGCATCACCATCTTTGGTGGACTCTTCCTGACGCTGGCCTTCCTGAAGATGTATACCGAACCGATGACGCGCCTGGCCGCCTCGGACTGGATCTACAAAAATGTCCCGCAGGGGAGTGTCCTGACCGACGAAATCTGGGATGACCGTGTGCCGCTCGGTCGCCCAGGGCAGTCACCCTACTCCTTCACCTATGTGGATCTGGATCTGTATAGCAATGACAGCCCCAGCAAGGCGCAGCAACTGGGCGTGCAACTCGCGCAATCCGATGTCATCGTACTGGCGAGCAATCGGCTCTACACCTCCATCACGCGCGTGCCCGAGATGTACCCGATGACCAGCAATTACTATCATCTGCTGTTCGCGCATAAACTGGGTTTTCATCTCATCAAGACCTTCGCGAACCATCCCCATCTCGGCCCGTTTCAGTTACCCGATGATACGGCGGACGAAAGTTTCTCGGTCTATGACCACCCAACGGTGTGGATCTTTGTGCGCGACGACTATCCGCTCTTCAAGGGGCCGAGCCTCAGCAGCGACCAGATCAGCCAGACGCTGCTATCGGGCGTGACACTGCCGCCGATCTCGTCAGACATAGGGATGGCCAGTAAAAAGACCCTGCTGCTCTCTGACCAGGCCAAGGCCGACAACAACGCGACCGCGCCGTTGTGGCAGACCTTTAATCCCGATGGCATCGCCACGAAGCTCGCCCTGCCCTTGTGGTGGATCGCGGTGGAGGTGCTGGGGTTGCTGGCCTTCCCGTTGGCCTTCGTGGCGTTGCCAGGGCTGCGCGACCGGGGCTGGGGCCTGGCGAAGGCGCTGGGCGTGCTGCTGCTGAGCTACCTGATTTGGCTGCCCGCGAACCTGCGCATCCTCCCCTATGAGCGCGGGACGGTGTGGCTGGCCGCCGTGGCGCTGGCGGGCGTGGGTTTCGGCGTGTGGTGGCCCCGGCGGCGCGAGATGCTGGCCTTCCTGCGTGAGCATGCTCGCACCATCATCCTCACCGAGGTCATCACGCTGGCGGCCTTCCTGGCCTTCGTCGCCATTCGCTCGGCGGACCCCGACTTGTGGCACCTCTACCGTGGCGGCGAGAAGCCGATGGAGTTGACCTTCCTCGATGGCATCTTGCGCAGCCGCACGTTGCCGCCCCTCGATCCCTGGTTCGCTGATGGCGCGATCAATTATTACTACTTCGGGCAGTTCTTGATCGCGACGCTGATCCAACTGACAGGCATCGTGCCGACGACGGCCTTCAATCTGGCGATTCCCATGCTCTTCGCGCTGACCGTCTCGGGGGCGATCTCGGTAGTGGGGGGCGTCACCAGGCGGCTCTGGGTGGGTGTCGTGGCGGGCTGGTTCCTGGCGGTTGCGGGCAATCTGGATGGCCTCGGGCAATTCTGGGTACAATGGCAGCAATATTGGGCGCACCTGCCGATCAGCCCGTTCAATTACTGGGACAGCAGTCGGGTCATCCTCTATACCATCAATGAGTTTCCCTTCTGGAGCTTCCTCTACGCAGACATGCATGCCCACGTCATCGATCTGCCCATCGTCTTGCTGGGGTTGGGGGTGGCGGCGTCGCTGTGGCAGACGACCTTCGTGCCAACCCTTAAATGGCTAGATGGGCAGTTGCAGCAATTGCGCGCCGTAGCGACGCGCTCGGCGAATCGGCGTAGCACCTTCACCGAAGATGAGGTGACGCGCCGTGGCCGCGCCGTGGACTTGATCGAGCAGATGGGAAGCGAGCATGCGCCACCGACACGGCTGTGGCCGACGGTGCTGTTGGGCGCGCTGGCTCTGGGCGCGATGGCGTGCATCAACACCTGGGACGCGCCGACCTATGGCCTGATCATCGTCGCGGCGCTACTAGTCGCCACCTGGCAAGAGGCGCGGCTGACGGCGACGCTGAGCGTGACGCGCGGCTGGCGGCGCTGGCTCGAAGCATATAACTGGCCGTGGGTGCGGCGGGCACTGCTCTTGGTTGGTGGGCTAGGGGTCGGGGCCATCGCGCTCTACCTACCCTTCTACCTCAACTTCCAATCCTTCGTGAATGGCATCGGGTCGGTGACGAAGCCGACCGATCCCCTCCTCTTCCTCCGCATCTTTGGGCTGTGGCTCTTCCTCATCGGCACCTTCATCGCGCTGGAATTGGCCGATTGGCTGCGCGAGGTGCTGGTGCAGCGCGGCACCCTGCGCGGGGTGGGCGGCGATGCGGCGCAGCAATCGCTCATCACGGCCTTCGTGGTGGTCGCGGTGGCGACGCTGATGGTGCTGGCGGGCGTCAAGTTCCTGTTGCTGCTCATCATCCTGGCGACGGGGGGACTGTTGCTGAGGCGTGGCAACGACACCGGACGCCAATTCGCCTATGTGCTGATGCTGGCGGGCGCGCTGATGGCGCTGCTGGTCGAGACGATCTATCTGCGCGACTTCCTCGATGGCGGCGACTACGCGCGGATGAATACCGTCTTCAAGTTCTACTATCAGGTTTGGTTGCTGTGGGCACTCGGCGCGGCCATCACCATCCCCTATCTCTTCCGGCGCTTGCTCGACTGGGCGCGGCCACAACCCGCCCTACCTGAGGATGTGGTGCCCATCATGCCGGGCAGCGATGACGCCTGGCTGTACCCTGATTCGTTCGCCAGCGACGACGATGCCCCCATCCAGGACAACACCTTGGATGGCACGCAACTGGGCCTGAGCCTCTCTGCCAGCGACATCCCGCCCGAGGATTTCCCCGCAGATGATCCCTTCACCCCCGCCCCGGCATATGCCAAGGGTAGCACGGGCGAGATGCCCGTGATCTCGGGCGCGTCGCCGCCACGGACACCACGTCGTTGGCTGCCGGACTGGTTGGAGGGCGGCGATGGTGGCGAGGTCGTGGCGGTGGGTTTGCGCGGCGCATGGCTGGTAGCCCTGGTCGTGTTGCTCTTCGGCTCCTCAATCTTCTTCGTCGAGGGCACGTCGGTGCGCGTGGCGGACCGCACGCAATGGGGTGCCCTCGCCCCCGCGCAGCCGCTACGCTCGGTGCCCTCCCTCGATGGCTTCGGCTATATGCGCACCTGGTATCCCGGCGATGCGGCGGCGATCACGTGGATCAACCACCATATCAGCGGCGCGCCGACCATCCTGGAAGCGAGCGGCAACGTCTATCAATGGTACAGCCGTGTCTCGATCTATACCGGGCTACCAACGGTCGTTGGATGGAGCAGCCACGAGACGCAGCAACGCTACCCCAACGAGATCTATGCCCGCTACCCCTCCGACATCTCAGCGATGTATACCCTCGGCAGCAGAAATTCAGATATGGTGCTGTCGTTGCTGCACCAGTACCATGTGCGCTTTGTCTACGTGGGGCAACTGGAATGCCTGACCTACGTCGCCCACGACCCCGACCCCACTGCCAACCCCAGCGCGGCAAACATCCAGTCATGCGCGGCGGGGCACAATGTCATCGACTCACTCACGGTCTTCGATCAGTTCGTGCAGCAGGGCAAAGCCCAAGTCGTCTATCGTACCGACAGCGTCTCGATCTGGCAGATCACCGGTTGATGAAGACAACACGAGGGGGTGGGAACACGATGTGTGCTCCCGCCCCCTCGTGCGCGCTGTAGGCTATTCCTCTTCAGCGATGTGGGCTGGCTCAGAGTCGGCGTTGGGCGCGACGGTCAGGGTACCCTGGCCGACGGCGGCGGCGCTGGCCTGTGAGCCATCGAATGAGCCGCGTACGGCGGGGATCGGCTGCGGCGGTGCCTGGGGCATCGGCGGCTGCCACGCGGCATTCGAGCCGACCGTGACGGGGTCCGAGCCAGGGGCGGTGGTGCCGACGGGTTCCAGCAACTGCTCCTTATGGTAGATCAGGTCTTCCGCGCGGTACGATGCCAACTCGAATTCTTTTTCCAGCGTGATCGCGCCCGTGGGGCACGCCTGCTGGCAATAGCCACAAAAGATGCAGCGCAACATGTTCACATCGAAGACGCGGGCGTAGCGTTCGCCTGGTGAGACGGTGTTTTCGGGCGTGTTTTCCTCCGCCTCAATATAGATGGCATCAGCGGGGCACGCCCCCGCGCAGAGGAAGCAGCCGACACACCGCTCCATGCCATTGTCATAGCGATGCAGCACATGGCGACCGCGATAGCGCCCCGCCTGCTCACGCTGCTCTTCGGGATATGATACAGTGGTCGGCTTCTTGCCCAATTCCTTGAGCGTGGTCCGCAGCCCCTTGATGAGATCTGACGCCATGGTTGGCCTCCTCTGTGGTGCGATGATGCGGTGAATTTTTCCCACATCTGTTATGCAATGTCGCTAGCTCAATCGTCGGACGTTCCATAGATGGCTTGCCAGAAATCATCGTAGATTCCCCCATGGAAGCCCATCACCTGCGTCATCAGGATGGCCACCAAGTCCTCTGCGGGATCTGATGCCCAGGAGGTTCCAAGACCGCCTTCCCAGCCGAACCGACCAGGATGGGTGGTACCATCATGGGACGCGCCGATGATGGCAAGCCCAAAGCCCCAACCACGATCCCCGTCTAGAAAGCCTCCGGCTTCCTCCCGTTGGGTTGGCGTCAACTGATCGGTTGTCATCAACTCAATGGAGTTGGCAGACAGGAGACGAGTATCGCCGTTCTGGCCTTTGTTGAGCAATAGTTGGCCAAATGCGAGCATATCATTCACCGTCGAGACGAGTCCTCCTGCGCCAGACATGAATGCCGGGGGGGACGACCATTGACTGCCCTCTGCGGGGTCATAGACCGCCAATGCGCCGGTTTCATCCGGCGAATAGGAAGGGACGAAGCGATCTCGCTTGCTGGGTGGCACGCTGAAGCTGGTATCCTCCATGCCGAGCGGCACAAAGATGCGTTCGCGCAACAGGGATTCTAGCGGCTGCCCCGCCGCGCGTGCAATCAACACACCCAGGATATCGGACCCAGTGTTGTACAGCCAACGTTCGCCCGGTTGATACATCAGGGGCAGCGTGCCCAGCCGGCGCAGCCACTCATCAGGTGCGGGCATCGTTGCCGGGCTGGGTGGCCCCATGCCGATTTGCAGGTCATTGGCCGCCTGGAAGATGGGATACCCCTCCGTCTCCGCGAATATCAGCCCAAACCCCAGGCGAAACGTCAGCAGGTCGCGCACCGTGATCGCGCGATGTGCCGGAACGGTATCCTCAAGCGCACCATCGATCCGCCGCAAGACGCGACGATTGGCAAGTTCAGGCAAAAGGCGATCTACGGGTTCATCGAGCTGTAAGGTGCCGTCTTCGATGAGCTGCATGGTCGCGACCGCGATGATCGGCTTGGTCATCGACGAGATGCGGAAAATCGTATCGCGCGCCATGCGCTCCCTGCCACCCACCGCTTTCGCCCCGAACAGATCGACATGCACATCGCCGTGCTGGCTCAGCAGCACAACGACGCCCGGCACCGTGCCGCGTGCGACATGCGCTGCCATGGCGTCATGCAAGCGGCTGAGTCGTTTGCCAAGCAGTATGTCAGGGTGCATATATGCCTCGTTCCATCTTCTCTACACCCCAACAGCTTCCGGCGTCGGTGGCGCGGGGGATGCCTCGATCTGCACCAGATGCACGCTCGTGGGCATCGCCATGCCGACCTCGGTGACGCCGCCCGTGCTGCCGCGACGCTGGCGCGCGGCGAAGGTCGCCGCCGCGACGACCAGCACCACCACGCCAAAGATGCCTGTCGTGTACCAGGGCAAATCGTACACTACCGCGACCGCCGTTACGACCAGATTCAGCACCGCGACGGGCAAGAGTACCTGCCAGCCGAAGCGCATCAACTGATCATAGCGGATGCGCGGCAATGTCGCTCGCAGCCAGATGAAGACGAAGAGGAAGACGCCAACCTTGAGCGCGTACCACAGGATCGGCAGCCCTGGCACCCCCGTCAGCCCGCCCATCGTCCAGCCACCCAGGAAGAAGGTCGCCAACACCGACGACACGGTGATCATGTTGGTGTACTCCGCCATCTGAAAGAGGCTCCAGCGCAAACCGCTGAACTCCGTCAGATAGCCCGCCACCAACTCTTGCTCGGCCTCGGGCAGGTCGAAGGGCGCGCGGTTGACCTCCGCCGTGGCCGCGATGCCATACAGCACAAAGGCCAGCGGTTGCGCCAAGATGAACCAGATCCCCTGTTGCACCTGGGCATGCACGATGCCCACCATGCTCAGCGTCCCGCTATACATCAGCACGGCGGCCAGCGAGATGGCGATGCTGACCTCATACGACACCATCTGCGCGGCGGACCGCAGCGCGCCCAGCAGCGAATAGCGGTTGCCTGACGCCCAGCCGCCCAGCACGATGCCATACACCGCCAGCGACGAGATCGCCAGGATGTAGAGGATGCCGACGTTGACATCCGCGATGACCGGATTCCAAATCGACGACAGGCTCCCCAGATTGCCCCCCAGCGGCACCACGGCGAAGGCCACCAGCGCGACGAAGATCGACAGGCAGGGGGCCATCATATAGACGAAGACCTTGGCGCGCGTCGGCACGATCTGCTCTTTGAAGGCCATCTTCAGCGCGTCGGCCAGCGGCTGCAACAGGCCCAGCGGCCCCGCGCGGTTCGGCCCCAGGCGTGACTGGAAGCGCGCGATCACCCGCCGCTCGATCAACGTCATATAGGCGAAGACGGTCAGCAGGGCGACGATGATGACCACGCCCTTGATCAAGGTGGCGATGATCGCCAGCAACATATCCGACATAAGCACTACGCTTCTTTCCATCAAAGATCCGGCTGAATGGCTATGCCTGCGCCGCCACCGTGGCGCGGTCATCGGCGAAGCTCCACCGCGCGCCCGTGTCGCCGAGCGCCTCACGCGTGAGTCCGGCGTAATAGGGCACGCTCGTGGCGATCTCGGTCAGCACGTCCGAGGGCGAACGATAGCTCCACGGCAGCCCCAGACGGGTCGCGACGCCACGCAGGATCTCCCAATCCGCCTTCGCGCCGGGCAGCGGCACCAAGGCGCGGCGCAGCACCTGCACGCACCGCTCCAGATTAGTGAAAGACCCGATCTTCTCGGCATATGAGAGCGCGGGCAGCACCACGTCAGCGCGCTTGGCCGTCTCGGTGAGCGTCATCTCGTGGACCACCAAGAAGTCCAGCTTTTCGAGCGCCGCCGGATTCGCCATGTGGCGGGCGGGGTCAGCGCCCATCACCCACAGCGCCCGCACGCCGCCGCCGAGCATGGCCGCGTAGTCGAGGCCGGGCTTGGCGAGCGGCTGATAGCCAGGGCCGACATCGGGCAACACGCCCATATCGCGCGCGCCAAGCGAGTTCGCGTCCTCCCACAGGGGGCCGACGCCCGCGTGGCGACGGGTGACATTGTCGGTCAGCAAGCCCAACTCAAAGACATCGGCGGCAAGCGATTCATTACCCGCGACGCGCGTGGCGGCCTCGTCGTAGAGCACCACCGCGCCGTTAGCTCCGGCGATCTCGCGGGCCAGCGCCCGCAGCGCCTCGGCATCGGTGCCCAGTGCCTCCGCCATGCGCTCGGGGGTGAAGGTCTTGAAGCGGGCGCGGTAGTCGTCGGTCAGCATCGTCGTGTCAACACCACGCGTCAGCTTCTCAGCCAGCACTACGCCCGCCAGCGTCTTGGCGATGGCCGCCTCGGTACCGGGCTTGATGCGCACCACGCGCGTCGCCAGCCGTTCGATGCGGCTCGCCTCCGCGCTGATGACCGTCAGCCGCGCCCCATTGCGCAGCGCCTTCTTGATCCGCAGATCCAGCACGGGCTGGCGTGTGTAGGGGTCCGCGCCGATCAGCACGACATCCGACGCGTTGTCGATGCCCGCGATGCTGCCGGTAAAGACCCACGGCATCGCGCCCTGGCTGGCAGCGGGGAAGACGCCGTGATGGTGGTCGATGTTGTTGGTGCCCAGCCCCTCACGCAGCGCCTTCTGGAAGAGGAAGTTTTCTTCATTGGTCGTGTGCGTCGAGCCGATGCCGCCGATGGCTGCCGGACCGTGCTGCTGCATGATCTCGCGCAGCCGCGTCGCCACCGTGTCGAGCGCCTCATCCCAGGTGGCTTCCGTCAGTTCGCCGTTCTTGCGCACCAGTGGGACGCGCAGTCGCTTAGGATCGTTCACGCTCTCGTAGCCCCAGCGGCCCTTGTCGCACAGCCAGCCATCGTCGATGGCGTCATTGGTGCGCGACATCAGCCGCATGATGCGGTCGACGCGCACATCTACCCGCACATTGCAGCCAACCGAGCAGCCGGGGCACACGCTGGGCGTGCGCTTCAGCTCCCATGGGCGCGACATGAAACGGTAGGATTTAGCCGTCAGCGCGCCGACGGGGCACATCTCGACGACGTTGCCCGAAAAGACGCTGTCGAAGGGCGCGCCGGGGTCCACCCCGACCTCGGTGCGGAAGCCGCGCTCCAGCAAGATCAAGCCCGGCTCCTGCGCGATCTCTTGCGTGAAGCGCACGCACCGCTGACACGCGATGCACCGCTCGCGATCCAGCAACACGTTATCGCTGACGGGAATCGGCTTCTGGAAATGGCGCTTGGTCAGGTCGAAGCGGCTCGCCCCCGGACCGTGCCGCAAGGTGAAGTCTTGCAAGTCGCATTCGCCGCCTTTGTCGCAGATCGGGCAATCCAGCGGATGATTGATCAGCAAAAATTCCAGCGTGCCCTTGCGCGACTTCTTGACCAGCGGGGTATCGGTGTGGACGACCATGCCATCGCGCACCTCGGTGGTGCAGGCGGTCTGCGGGGCCTTGGCGATGGGTGGCGTCATCGGCTCGATCTCGACGAAGCACATCCGGCACGCGCCGAGCGGCGGCATCTTCGGATGGTAGCAGTAGATCGGCACTTCGATGCCCGCCTGCTGGGCGGCCTTCCAGACGACGGTACCCTTGGGGACGGACACTTCATGGCCATCGATGGTGAGCGTCACCTGTGGCACGGCTTCTTCTTGCGACATCTATCTTTCTCTTTTACGGGTGGGATGGGGTGTCGGTGCCCGTGGCGGGTGCCTGTGCCAGCCGCGCGCGAATCTCGTCGAGCGAGGCCGTGCCAATCTGCAAATTCACCGCGATGAGGGTATCTTCGTCGGCGGCGTTGACTGCGTCAATGGCAGCTTGGTCGAGCGAACCAAAGCGTATCACAAGGCTGCGGCGCACGAGGTCGCGCATGCCTTCATTCAGCCCTTCTTCTCTCCCCCGCGCTTCTGCCGTGCTTACCCAATACTGATAGAGTGGCGATTCACCAATGATTTCAGTAGACATGGCAAGCCTCCTCATGATGGGGTCAATGGCCCCGCGACCGAAAAATCGCGTGCCGAACACGGCCAACAGCGCTTCGAGATTCTGGAACTGTGTTGGTTCAGCAACCTGTTCTTTAGTCACTCGTGCCGCTTCCGCCACCATCTCTAGGCTGCGGTCAGCCATAAAGGGAACGAGAGGGAGCAAGCCGATGAGTCCACTACTAAGGATATCACTTCCCCGCAGCTTATACACCTCGATGCTCTGAAAGTGCCATGTGGCAATGGTGAGCGGCCCAATCTTGCGAACGTAAGGTGACTGCGGAACCTTGCCTTTGGGTTGCAGGAAGAGGACGACGAAGAGCACCGGCAGAGCATGCAGGATGTCGGCCCGTGAGCCATAGGCGAAACAGCGACGCGGCATCTCAGCAGAAGGGTACGCTTCCGCTTCCCAATTGATGAGACATTCCGCACCATAGATACGGACATGGTGCAGCGTATCGGTGACCAGTTGCGGGGCCATCGCCACATCCGTTGTGACTGGTCCCAAATACTGCGGATCGCCATCAGGGAAGGCAACCGTCAGCATATCCTGCGGGTACGCTTGCAGCAACCCTTTCATACTCTTCACCAAGTGATGTTTCCCATCCCGCCCCTATTTGGCTGCTTGATTTAGAGCAGTTCGACATTCCTGCTTTGCGGTAAGTATACCTTACTGCGAGGTGGGTTTTCCATTGATGGAGGAAAACCGTGTTAGATACGA
>JBBQSR010000019.1:0-16463 GCA_038234855.1 Ktedonobacterales bacterium
ATATGGCTTCCAGCCTGCTGGCGCGGCATTGACCGGCGTGCTGCTGAAATATTTCGACACGACCATCACCATCCTAGCCTTTGGGGTGGTCTTCATCGTATCAGCCATCATCACCTGGCTCAATCCACTGGTGCGCGACGCTAAGCCGCTGACGGTGGTGGCAGCAGGGGAATGACCTTGCCCCATTTGGGGGAAGTTCCTGACACACCTTGACGCGCCATATGCTATAGTTGAGAGGAACAGATTTTCCCAAGAACACCCCGGAGGCTGGCGATGGCGCAGTCACCCCATGGATGGCCCGACCGACAACGCGCCCTGTTGCGGGCACAGGTGCGGCGAGCGGTGCGTCGCCGCGCGGCGACGCGCATCAGCGCGGATTCCCTGACGGCGCGGCTGCGCCGGGTGCGCCCCTGGCTCATCTCGGCGGCGGTGCTGGGGTTATTGGGGCTGAGCATGCTGGCGGTCAGCATGATCGCGCTGTCCCGCCAGGAGCGCGACGTGGCCGAGGCGCTGGTGCCAGCGGGCATCATGCTACTGGTAACGAGCGGCGCGCCGCTGATGCTGGGCATCTTGCGCTTCCTCGAACCGCCGCAGACGAATACCCAGCATTGTGGGCGCTGCCGCTTTTACCTGGCCGTGACGGAAGATTACACCCACGGCTGGTGCGCGGTGGAACGGCCCCGCCGCGCCACCACCAGCGATGCCGGCTGCGGGCGCTACCAGTTCTCGGAGCGCGCCATGGTGCGCGACCGCCTGAGCCAGGCCCCGCACGTCCTCAACTCGCGCACCGAGGCATGATGACTCCCCGTCCCCCCAAGCCCCCCCGCGAACGGCTGGACGTGCTGGTGGCGGCGCGTGGGCTGGCCCCCTCACGTGAACGGGCACAGGGCATCATCATGGCCGGGCAGGTGTTGGTGGAGGGCCACGTCAGCGACAAACCCGGCACCAAATTTCCCCCAGATGCTGCCATCACGCTGGCCACCCCCGACCCCGCCGCGCGCTACGTCAGCCGTGGCGCGCTCAAACTGGAACGCGCACTGGACGCCTTTGCCCTCGACCCGCAAGGCCGTGTCGCGCTGGACGTTGGTGCGTCAACGGGTGGCTTCACCGACCTCGTCTTGCAGCGGGGGGCGGCGCACGTCTTCGCGGTGGATGTCGGGCAGGGGCAGCTCGCCTGGCGCTTGCGCGAGGACGCGCGTGTGACCGTGCTGGAACGCACCAACATCCGCACGCTGCGCGCCCTGCCCGCTGACGGGCTGGCCGACTGCGCGGTGATGGATGTCTCCTTCATCTCGCTGCGGCTGGTGTTGCCCCATGTCGTGCCCCTCATCCGCGCGGGCGCGTGGATCGTCGCGCTGGTGAAGCCACAGTTCGAGGCGGGCAAGCGCGAGGCCGACCGGGGCAATGGCGTCATCCGCGATCCGCTGGTGCATGCCCGCGTGCTAGGCGATCTCCTCGGTTGGCTCGCTGCGGATCTGCCCACCTGCGCGGTGCGGGGCGTCATCCCATCGCCCATCACGGGGCGCGATGGCAACCATGAATATCTGCTGTGGATGGCGCATCAGAGCGACGTGCCGTCTGTCACCATCGATGTCGCGGCGGTGGTGACGGCGGCGGGCGTCGCCTGAGCATGCGGGGTCAGAGGCCCGCGCTGTACTGCGTCATGCCGCCATCCGAGATGAAGGTGGTCGCGGTGACGTTGCGGCTTTGGTCCGACGCCAGCCACACCACGAGATCTGCGATGTCGCCCGGCTCGGCGATGCGCCCGGTAGGGATGGCTTTTTCGAGCGCGCCCTTCTTGACAGGGTCGGCCAGGGTGGCCGCGTTGATGGGCGTGGCGACGGCCCCCGGCCCGACGCCGACCACGGTGATGCCATGCGGGGCAAGCTCGACCCCCGCCGTGCGCGTCAGCATCCGCACGCCACCCTTGGCGCAGCAATACGGCGTATTGCCGGGCATCGGCCAATCTTCGTGGATGGAGGAGATGTTGATGATGCGCCCGCCGTTACCCTGGCTGATCATCTGTTTCGCGGCGAACTGGGTGCCGAAAAAGACCCCCTTGAGGTCCACGGCGATGACGCTATCAAAGTCCTTCTCGGTGGAATCGAGGATGGAGGTGCGCGATTCCATCCCCGCGTTGTTCACCATGATGTCGAGCCGGCCAAAGGCCGTGACGGTCTGGTTGACCAGCGTTTGCAGGTCGGCGATGGTCCCGACGTCGCCCTGGACGATCTGCCCTTTGCCGCCTGCCCCGGTAATCTCACTCAGCACCGCGTTCGCCGCGTCGGCGTTGCGATGATAGTTGAGTGTCACGGTCGCGCCCGCCGCCGCCAGTGCCAGCGCGATCCCGCGCCCGATGCCGCTATCCGCCCCGGTGACGATGGCGACCTTTCCGTCCAGCAACATGTTCGCTCGCTTCCCCTCATCGCGGTGATGAGTCCCATTGATTTTCGTTGTCCCCATGATGCCACAGCACACCGGGGGCCAACAAGCATGGCAGCGGCCACGCTACGCCGCGTTGGGCAGGGGCAGCGTTGCCACCTCGGGCACGGTGCCCAACGCCGCCGCGATGGCGTTGCGGATGCGGCGCGCGAAGTGCGGCGCGGCGAAATATTCCGCGTGGCGGCGAATCGCCAGCGGATCGAAATCCGCGTCACGGAAGGTTTGCAGCGTCTGCGCCAGCGCCTCGACCGTCTGCGCGTGGAAGAACGCCCCGGTGCGGCCAGGGATGATCGTGGTGAGCGCGCCGCCCGCCGCGTAGGCGATGACGGGCTTGCCGCACGCCTGGGCCTCGACTGGGGCGATGCCAAAGTCCTCTTCGCCGGGGAAGAGCAGCGCGCGGCAGCCCGCCAGCACGGCATGCGCCTCGGCGTCGGGCAGCGCGCCCAGGAATTCGACCGATGGCCCCGCCATCCCTTGCAGCCGCGCCAGGTCGCGCCCCCCGCCGACGACCTTGAGCGCCATCCCCAGTTCGCTGCACGCCCGCACCGCAAGATCGATGCGCTTATACGGTGCCAGCCGCGCGAGGATGAGGAAGTAGCCCCTGTGCCCGCGTGCCACGCCGAACCGCGCCACCTCGACCGGCGGGGAAATCACCTCCGCCGCGCGCCCATAGCAGCGGTGAATGCGCTCCGCCACCGCCGCCGAGTTGGCGATGAAGTGGTCGACCCGCCCCGCCGTGGCGACGTCCCAGCGCCGCAGCCGTGCGATGACGGGGGGCAGCGCCGCGCGCACCGGGGCGGATAGCGCTTCGCGCGCGATATATTCCTCATAGTTCCAGGCCCAGCGCATCGGCGTGTGGCAATAGCACAGATGCACCGCGCCTGGTCGCTTGATGGCGGCCTTGGCGAAGGCGCTGCTGTCGCTGAGCACCAGATCATACGCGCGCAGGTCCATCCGCTCCACCGCTAGAGGGTACAGCGGCAGATACGACTGGTGGTGGTTCAGCACGCCGGGCAGCCGCTGCATGAAGCTGGTGCGGATGTGCATGGCGCGAAAGGCCGGTGGCAGCCGCTCCGGCGCGGCGATGGTGGTGTAAACGGGCGCGTCGGGGAACATCTGGTGCAGCGTCAGCAACACCTTTTCCGCGCCCCCCATCTGGTTCAGGTAGTCATGCACCAGCGCCACGCGCAACGTCCCTTTCCGCATCGGGCATCCATCCTTACGAGCGTTTTTCCGTGTCATTCCATGAGGACTGTGGCTGGCGGTTAAAACCGCGCCTGAACGCCTGCGGGCGAGGGTCTGGGTGATCGCGTTTGCCCAACGCTATCGCTTCTGTTGGGCATCACATGGTGAGGTTTTGCGGAAATGGTTGCCACACGTAACCAAGTTAGCCCTCGCCCGCAGGCGTTCAGGCGCGGTTTTAACCGCCAGCCCCCTCGCCACACCCACGATCCTTCTGTGCCTCGCCCCGCCATCCCCGCTGGACCTCGCCTCTTGCCCCCCTCAGTCTTCATGAAACATGCTTCAATTCAATACGCCCCTCGGCTGAACAGCACCACGGGGATCGTCTTCAGCAGGATCTCGACATCCAGCCGGAAGGTCCAATTTTCGATGTAAAAGATGTCCATCAGCACCATCTCGTCGAAGCTGATGTCGCTGCGTCCGCGCACCTGCCAGAGGCCGGTGAGGCCGGGGGGCATATCCAGCCGCCGTCGTTCCCAGTCTTCGTAGCGCGCGACCTCTTCGGCCAGGGGCGGGCGCGGGCCGACGATCGACATCTCGCCGCGCAGCACGTTCCAGAGTTGCGGCACCTCGTCCAGGCTCATGCGGCGCAGCCAGCGGCCCACGCGCGTGCAACGCGGATCGCGCTTCATCTTAAAGAGGCCGCGTCCGGCGGTGTTCTCCGCTGCCAGGTCGGCCTTGTGCCCGTCGGCCCCCACCACCATCGACCGAAACTTGAAGCTGGTGAAGGGCACGCCATGGTGGCCGATGCGCTGCTGACGATAGATCAGCGGGCCGGGGGAATCTAGCCGAATGAGCAAGGCCAGCAGCGCCCAGACGGGCAGCCCGACCACCAGCGCGGCGGCGGCGATGGCGCAGTCGAGCACACGTTTGCAGCCGAGCTGCCAGCCGAGCGCCGCGCCGCGCCCCACCCGCAGCATGGGGATGCCCTCGAAGGCCTCTAGATCTACCCGTGCCAGGCTGAGGTTGTGGATGTCAGGCACCAGATGAAACGGGATGCCCTCGGCCTCGCAGGCCGCGATGGCGTGGGCGAGCTGGCCGCGCGCCGGGGCGGGCAACGCGATGATGACCTCACCGACGCGATAGCCGCGCAGCACCCGCGCGCAATCCGCCAATTCGCCCAGCACCCGGAAGCGGCCAAAATCTTCCGTGCCGCTCGCCGGGTCGGGGATGAAGCCGAGCACGCGGAAGCCCAGGCCGGGCAGCGCGGCGAAGTGCTGCATCACCACCTTCGCCGCGCGCCCGCCACCGATGACCAGCAGCCGCGTCCGCAGCAGCCCGAAGCGGTGCAGCAGCGCGACGCCCATCACCAGCGCCATGCGCCCCGCAAAGGGCACGATCATCGCGGCTAGCCAGGTAAAGACGACGATGGCCCGCGTATCCTTCACCACCTCAGACTGTGTCGCGCGAAAGAGATAGTCATAGATGCTGAAACTGGCGAAGCAGGTGGTCGAGGCGACGAAGAGGATGGACCCCTGCGGCAAGAGCGTGCGTGTCGCGCGCAGACGATACATGCCGCGCACCGCCAGCAGCAGGGTCATCCCCACCGTCAGCGCGGCCTGGTAGGCCAGCAGGTCGCCCAGCGCCGCCTGCACATACACCCCTGACCCAGCGAAGATGACGCCGCCAAACACGACGAAGCGCAGATAGTACGCGATGAGGAAGCCGATGTTGACCATTAGCGCGTCGAAGAGCACGAGCGCCGCCGTGCGCCAGCGCCTCCGCCGCGCGCGTTGGCGTGCCGCCGCGCTCGTCCCCGGCGCGACCAGGTGCAGCGCCGCCCGCACCGACGACACGAAGTCTTCCTCGTCCTCCGTGGGCACCCCGTGTAGCGGGGGCAGGGTGGCGCGGTGCTGGGGAGCCGTCACCCGCGCGGCGATGTCCTCTTGGCTGTCGGGCAGGGTGGGGGCGGGCCTGGTTGCACGCTCATCTGGTGGCTCCGGCGCGGTCGGTGCCCCACGTTCTCGTTGCTGCATTCCTTTGCTCCTCACCCTGCCAACTCATTTGCCAGCGCGCTCAGGGCGCGCCACGGCTCGCGATGCCCGCCTTCTCGGGCTGGGATGGAATATCATGTCCCCGCGAGGACGCGCGCGTAGACGGCCAACGTGCCCCGCGCCAGTGCGCCCTCGGTGAAGCGCCCGGCGTGGGCGGTGGCGCTGGCCTGGGCGCGCGCGCGCCATGCGTCGTCATCGGCGGCGCGGCGCAGGGCATCGGCCCAGGCCGCGACATCTGCCGGGTCGCACAGTACGCCCGCGTCGCCGACCACCTCGGGCAGACTGCCCGCCGCCGACGCGATGACCGGGGTGCCGCACGCCAGCGCCTCTGCCGCCGCGAAGCCAAAGCCCTCGTACCAAGAGGGCACCGCCAGAGCCGCCGCCGCCGCGTACCACAGCGCGCGGTCCTCCGCTGGCACGTAGCCCACCAGCCGCACCCCGTCGCCCAGGCCACGGCGGTGTATCTGCGAGCGCAGCCCCTCGGCGTAGCGCCCGCCATCCCAATCGGTGCCGCCCACCAGCAGCAGGTCGTGCCCATGCAGCCCCTGGTCGCGGGCTAGGGCGAAGGCATCGATGAGGGTCGCCAGATTCTTACGCGGCTCTAATGTCCCTAAGACTAGGATATATGGGCGGGTCGCATGCACCCGCTGCCGAAAGGCGGCGAGGCGCGCGACATCGGTGATGGGGCACAGCGTGGGATCGATGGCGGGGTAGACGACCGTCACCCGCTCCGGCGCGACGCCCCAGGCCGCGATCAGGTCGTCGCGCGTGGCCGCCGAGACGGCGATGATGCCCGCCGCGCGGCGCACGCTGCCCCGAATGGCGGCGGCCAAGTAGCGGCGGCGCAGCGGCGCGACGACCTGCGGCAGATGCAGGAAGGCGAGATCATGCACGGTGACGACGCCGGGGCAGGGCAAGCGCGCGGGCAAGACATTCACCGGGGCGTGCAGCAGGTCCAGGCCGCGCGCGGCACGGGGCAGCGCCAGCGCCTCCCATGCCACGCGCGTGGGCTTGCGGCGCATCGGCCAGGGGGCAGCGTGCCACGACAGCGCGGGCAGCGACGCCCGCACCTCCGCTGCGAGGTCGCTGCCGTGAAAGATCCTCAGCCGATAGTCCTGCCCTGAATGGGCCAGCCCATGCAGCAGATGCCACAGATAGGAACTTATTCCCGCTCCCCGGTACCCATGTTCGGATGAGAGCAGTTGAGCGTTTACACCAATAGATGCCATGCCCCCGCGCATGCAGGATGGGGGCCAAAAGGCCGCGAGGCAAGCGTCACACGCCCAAATGTGTGGAAAAGCGTTGCGCTTGAGGCGAAAACCGTGTATCATGTGGCGGACGGTGGCATACATCGAGCCAGGGGGAGGGGATCGCGTTGGCAAAGCAACTCCGCATTGAGGCGGCTGAACTGACGGATGTAGGACGCAAGCGGAGCGAGAACCAAGATAATCTCGCCCAGCGCGTCCCAGACGATCCACAGGAGTTGGAGCAGGATGGCGCGCTCTTCGTCGTGGCGGATGGCATGGGCGGGCACGCCGCTGGCGAGGTCGCCAGCACGGTCGCCGTGCAGACCATCACCGCGACGTACTTCGAAGCCGCGCATGGCGATGTGCTGCAAGGCTTGGCCCAGGCGATCAAACAGGCGAATGAGGCCATCTTGACCATCGCGCGCGAAAATGTGGGGCGGGCGGGCATGGGCACGACCCTGGTCGCCGCCGTGCTGTGCCAGGGCATCCTCTATGTCGCCAACATCGGCGACAGCCGCGCCTATATCGTGCGGAATGGTAAGCTGCGCCAACTGACCGAGGACCACTCCTGGGTGGCCGAGCAGGTGCGCGCGGGCGTGCTGACCGAGGAGCAAGCGCGCAACCACGTGCATCGCAACGTCATCACCCGTTCGCTCGGCACACAGATCAACGTCACCGCCGATGTCTTCGTTGAACCCGCCAGGGAGGGCGATACCCTGCTGCTGTGCTCTGACGGCTTGCACGGCTACGTCAATGACACCACCATCGCCGAGGTCGTCCTGGGCAATTCCCCCGAAGACGCCGCCAAGACCCTGGTGAACCTGGCGAACGACGCGGGCGGCCCCGATAACATCACCGTCAGCATCTTTCACATCAGCGAGATGCCCGAAGCCTCGCCCGAGGTGCTGGCGAAGCTGCAACTGCTCAAAGAGCAGCCGCGCCCCACGCGCCCGGTGCCCATCGTCGCTAAACCCACCGAGCGGACCAGCGTGCCCGCCCCCGAGCCGCCCGTGCCGCTGACCATCCGCACCGACGGCGCGGACGCGGAAGAAGCCGCCGCGCTCGCCCCCGCGCGCCCCCGACGGCGTGTCGGTGCCTGGATCGTGCGGGTCGCCGCCGTCATCTTGCTGGTGGCGCTCTCGCTGGCCGCGTGGGACTTCACCCTCGGCCCCTTCGCGCAGTCGCGCGTGGTGGCGACGCGTGTAACCAACGACCTGAGCAAGAGCAAGAGCGAC
Source organism: Ktedonobacterales bacterium (assembly GCA_038234855.1). GTDB lineage: Bacteria > Chloroflexota > Ktedonobacteria > Ktedonobacterales > JACDGC01 > JACDGC01. The sequence goes on from JBBQSR010000019.1 coordinate 8,161, forward strand.
TTGGCCACCCTCAGCACGCATGCCCTGCCCGACCAACTCGCCCTCCTCGCCAACGACCAGCAATTGCTGGTGGCTGACCTGGCGCTGGACCTGACCACGACGCAGCGCGGCGACATCCAGCGGCTGCTGGATGGCAGTCTGACGCCCGCCGTGCGTACCGCTATCATCGCCTATGATACCCAGGCAAAGATCACGCCGCTGCCCGTCGCGCAGCCCAAGACGGCGGCGATTCCCCCGACCTGCGCGGGGAACATCAACGGGTCGCTGGTGGTGGTCCCCGGACCCAAGAACGGCGACCCGACCATCACCTATTTCATGGCGGCCACCAACGACCGGCAGATCGAGGTCATCTCGCTGCAAGCCGGGCAGAGCAGTTGCAGCGGACCCTTTGGCACGAATGTCGTGTTGCTGACCAGCGCCCCCGGCGGTGCCGCCGTCTTGGTCAGCGACGGCACGACCTCCTCCGTCGCCACCGTCACTGTGGAGGGCAAAACGCTCACCACGGTGCTGAAGCTGCCTGCCCTGGCAGACGGCAACCGCATCCAATATCTCGCGTACTCGCCCAAAACCATCGTTGTGGTCGAGCGCAACATCGCGACCCAGGTCGACTCACTCGCCGTCTTTACTGGTGGACCCAAGTTCGTCGCCGCGCCGTTGCCGATCACCCTGCAACAGGGCGTGCGCTCGGTGGGTTTTGGCGACAACGCGGCGCTCTACCTGCTGCTGAATAGTGGGGCGCTAGCGACCTTCGTGCCGGGGGCGAACACCGACATTCACATCGTCGGCAACCTCGACATCCAGCCCGCGCTCGTCACGGGCCAGGCCGAGGGCTATACCAGCGCGACGCCCGTTCCCACGGTGTTGCCCTCGGGCTTCATCACGAACGGCGCGAACATTCCCCTCGATGGCACGCCGACTGCGGTACCCGTCCCCACGGCCACGCCGCTGCCGACGCCGCTGTCGGGCCATTCCACCGCGTTGCCGACGGCGTCGCTGCTGACGGTGGGTGGCGGCGCGGTGCCCCTGGTCGCCGTGGCGGATGGCAAAAGCCACCGCGTGCTCTTGCTGAGCGCGGTTGGCGTCGACCTGGATCTGGTGCAGCAATACGTCGACCCCACTCAACTGGATGGCGTCACCCTCTTGGCCTTTGACACGGCTAAGAAACAACTCTACGCGGTATCGGCAGGGACGCTCATCGGCATCCCCCTGCCCTGACCCGCGCACCACAGGAATGGAGCCAGGGCGGGGACGGCGCAGGTCGTCCCCGCCCGCATCGCATCTATGAGCAGTACATTCCCTTATCTCGTCTCCGTCACCCCCACGGGCGAGATCCGCGAGGCGCGCGACCTGCGGGCGCTGGACTATGACGGCCAGCCGCTCGAAATGGCGGACCTCATGCCCCTGCCCACCGGCGCGACCATCGCCATGATGCCCGGTCGCCGCGCGGTGGGGCAGGCCGACGATGGCGCGCGCGTGGCGCTGCCAGCCTCGGCGGGGTGGGCGCTCTCGGCCTTCTTGCCCATCGGCTACACCCGCACGCGCGTCCCAGCCTATGAGATGGTGCCGCTCGATGCCATGCCCGAGCACGCCGAGACGCTGCCTTTCTTTGGCTATACCGCGCTGGCGGGCATCGACGGCGAATTGTATGTCGCGGCGGTCGCCACAGATGACCCCGCCCACTGGCTGCCCGAAGCCTTCGATGTGGCGCAGACCGAGCGGCGCGTGCGGCGACGGCTGCGCGAGGAGCCAGGGAATCGCGTGTTGGCCCACCACGCCCACTGCGCGCTCGACTACCAATGCCCTACGGCGACCAACCTCTTCTATGACCGCTGGGAGGGAGCCATCGCCGTGTCAGCGGGCTGCAACGCGCGCTGTGTCGGCTGCATCTCGCTGCAAGAGGACGATGGGCTGGTGTCGCCGCAGGATCGCCTGACCTTCTTGCCCTCTGTCGAGGAGGTCGTGGAGGTCGGCGTGGCGCACCTCACCCGCGCGCCCGAGGCCATCCTCAGCTTTGGCCAGGGCTGCGAGGGCGAGCCGCTGCTGCAATGGCGCTTGCTAGAACGCGCGATCAAGGGGATGCGCGCCCAGACGACGATGGGGTCCATCAACATCAACACGAATGCCAGCAATCCCCGCGCGGTCGCGCGCCTGTGCGCCGCCGGGCTAGATGGTCTGCGCGCCAGCACTATCTCGGCGATTCCCGCCACCTACGATGCCTATTACCGCCCCGTCGGCTATGGCGTCGAGCAGATCAAGCAAAGCCTCATCACCGCACGCACGGCGGGGGCCTACACCGCGATCAACCTGCTGCTGTACCCTGGCCTCGCCGACGCGGAGGACGAAGCGGCGGCCTGGGTCGACTTTTTGCGCGAGACGGGCACGCATCTGGTGCAACTGCGCAACCTCAACATCGATCCCGAATTGCTGCTGCCCAAGCTGCCGCCGCGTGGCCCTGCGCTCGGCATCCGCGCCTTCATCGAGCTGCTGCGCCGCGAACTGCCTGACCTGCGCATCGGCAACTTCAGCGTCCCGCTGACGAAGCGCGCGGATGGGGTGCGGGTGCCGCTACGCTGATGAGACGCGTAGCGGTCATGAGACGCGCAGCGTCATCGTATGGCGATCCGCCATCTCCCTATCAAGCGTGTAGAGGCCGATGCGATGTCTCCTCTTGACCACTTTATCGTCACCCTTTATCGATTGGTAGGGCAGATTTTCGCGCGATGATATAGGCACGCTCGGTCTGCGCTTCAATCTCAGGGTAAGGGTGGCGCGTAATGACCGTCTGCACATCGAAACCGCTACGCGTCAGCCAATCAACCATGTCCTCGGTCGGGAAGAAGCGAAAGTCGAGGTCGACATCCTCTCCCCACCACTCGTCCATATGGCGTATCTCAGTGCCGCGATGAAAGCCGATGAAGAGGCTTCCGTCGAGTTGCAGTACCCGGTGCATTTCGTGCAGCACCACGGCAATGTCATCTTGGGGAATATGGATGAGGCTGTAGAAAGCGACGATGCCCGCCAGTGAGCCATCTTCAAATGGTAGTTGGCGCATGTCAGCCTGAACGAACGGGATCGTCGGGTGGGTGCGCTGGGCTTCTTCCACCATGCGATCTGCGAGGTCTACCCCAATGACATCGCTGCTTCGCCCTTGCAGATAGGCAGCGACGTGTCCAGGACCGCAGCCTACATCGCAGATGCGCCCCTGCACCATTTCCGCGAAATAGTTGAGCAGATGCCGTTCCAGTGGTTTATGCGATAGCTCATCGACAAATTGTCGCGCATAGGTCGTTGCCACACGATTGTAGCTGGCGCGGGTGGGATTCTCGTTGTTCGTCATCATGGCCCTTTCTCGCGTGCATACACGCCCACGTTGTGCTGACACTCCCCCTGGTTGGTAGCCAAGGTCTTTTCGCTTCATCTTGGTAAAGATATGCGTATCATCCCCCCATGGCACACCGCGACCGCGCCTGTGCTCAGTTGCACCACCCGCCGCTCGCCGGAGCCATCCAGCACCACGCGGTCGAGGCGGGCCAGGCTGTCGGCGTTCAGGGTGGAGTCGGGCTTGGGGCTGCCGACGAGCAAGATCGCGCGTCGCAGCACGCGCGCGCGGATGGCGGGGTGCAGCCGCCGCAGTGCCGCACGGTCCAGCGTCACGGCCTCAGCGGCGGTCGCGTGCACGGTCGTCGCCCAGGCAGCCTCGGCGGCGGCGTTCAGGTAATCCGCGTCGTGGGCCATGACCTCGGCGTTGCGTGCGAGGGTGGGCCGAATTTCGGGCTGATACGTTTCCAGCAGGGGCAGCAATTCGTGGCGGATGCGGTTGCGGGTGAAGCGTGGGTCCGCGTTGGAGGGATCGTCGCGTGGGGTGACGCTCCGTTCGGCGCAGTACGCCTCAGTCGCCGCACGGCGCAGCCCCAGCAACGGGCGGATGATGTCGCCTGATAGCGGACGCATCCCCGTCAGGCCATCCAATCCGCTGCCGCGTAGCAGATGCAGCAGCACTGTTTCGGCCTGGTCATCGAGTGTGTGCCCCAGGGCGATGCGGTCGGCCCCGACCTCAGCCGCCACTGCGCGCAGGAAGCGATAGCGCGCCGTGCGTGCCGCCGCCTCGACCGAGCCACGCCAGCCCGCGCGCTCGTTGTCGCTCACCAGGCCAAGGGTGAAGGGGATGCCCGCCGCCGCGCACCACTCCGCGACAAAGGCTGCATCCGCCGCGCTCGCCGCGCCGCGCAGACCGTGGTCTAGGTGCGCCACGTGCAGCCGCACGGCGGGAATGGCCGCCCCCGCGCGCCCACAGAGCGCGTGCAGCGCCAGCAACAGCGCCAGCGAATCCGCCCCGCCTGAGCACGCCACCACGACCACGCCCGCCTCGGGCAGCAGGTGCCCCGCCATGCACGCCCCCCGCACCCGGCGCTCGAATGATCGTAACAGCATATGCTCGATCCTTTTTGAAGCGATAAATAACAAGAATAGACGGTTGCCTTGGTAGTATAGCGTATCTTTTCCTGGCATACGATGTGGCCGCCATGAAAAATGCGACGTGGTTCATATACGGGGCAAGGGCGCGCATGCTACCCTGGGAGAAACGGGACATCGAGCCATCGAGGTCCACTTCTTTTGCCAAGGAATTGTGACATGACACGACATAGGAAAGCACATTGGGTGACGTTGGTAGTGTTGGCCACGCTGTTGGTGGGCTGTACGGAGCTGACGACCCCCGGCGCGACCACCAGCACGCCCGCGAGCCAGCCAACTGCCATCCCCTGCACGGCGAATTGCACCACTGGGGCGGGCATTCAGGCGGCGGCGGTCTTCGTGCAGCCCGACGCCGGGGATGCGCCGGTTGTCGGGGCCATCCGAGGTGCCCAGAAATCTGTCGCGCTCGAGATGTATCTGCTGACGGAAACCAACGTCATTCACGCGCTGGAAGACGCGGCGAATCGCGGCGTCAACGTGCAGGTGATGCTGGAGGCCCACCCCGTTGGCAGCGGCTCCGTCACGCCGCAAGAGACGCTGGCGACGCTGAACGCGGCGGGCGTCAAGGCGCAGCCGACGAACCCCGCCTTCGCGCTGACCCATGCCAAGCTGCTGATCATCGATGGGCAGACGGCGTTCATCTCGTCGGGCAACTTCACCAAGACGGCGCTCGGTGGCTCCTCCGTCGCCGCCGACCGTGACTACTTGATCGTGGATACGGACGCCGCCGATGTCGCCGAGTGCAGCGCCATCTTCACGGCGGATTGGGGCCGCACCACGCCCCAGGTGAGCGACCCGAATCTGGTGGTCAGCCCTGTCAACGCGCGCCCCAAATTGCTGGCGCTCATCAACGGGGCCAAGCAATCGCTGCACATCGAGGAAGAAGAGATGCAAGACCCCGACATCATCGCGGCGCTCGGGGCCGCCGAGCAGCGCGGGGTGAAGGTGCAGGTGGTCGTGCCCAAGCCGAGGTCAAGCGGCAACAGCGACGCCCAGGGCGAGCAGCAGTTGACGGGTGCGGGCGTCCAGGTCGTGCAGGTGAATGACCGCGTCAACCATAATCCGTACATTCACGCGAAGATCATCATCGCGGATGGCACGCTGGCCTATGTCGGCTCGGTCAACGTCTCGACGCAGTCCATGAATGGCAACCGCGAGATCGGCGTGCTGGTCGCCAACACCACCGTCATCGGGCAACTTGATGCCGTCTTCACACAAGACGTGGCCATCCAGCCTTAGCCAAAAGCGCCGCCTATTTGCTATGGCGATATCCACAGCAGATAGGCGGCGTCAACGTGTGTTTATCGCATCTCTGAAGGCGCGAGGTTTATTTCCGAAGGAACACCCTGGCGCGACCTCTACTGAGCAAGATAAGAGAAGCTGGCGAACGACGCTGTCCCGGTTGCATCGCTTGGGACAACAGTCGCCAAGCCCAGGGCATACGTCGTGGTATTGTTTGTCTCGTTGAGGGTGCCCACCTGCACGCCATTGATGCTGAGCACCTGCGCGGTTCCCTTGACATTGACCGAGACGGCATAACTAGATGCCCCCTGGACGTTCCCTGTCATGGGGGTACCTTTGATCTGGCCTTTGTCGAAGCTCTTGATGGCCCACAAGCCGTTGCCACAGACGACCAGGCGATCAAACGATGTGCCCTCGGCGCTGATGCGCGTGAGAAAGCCGCCACATGCCGCCGGGGCGTTGAGTGCTACCCTGACGGAAAGCGCGTAATCATTTGCTAGCAGGCCGTTTGGCCCAAAGAACTCGACCGCGCCAAGGGTACCACCCTTCGTGGGGTCTTGAGTGATCTTCAAGCTTGTCGTATCGCATAGGCTGGTGGTGCCAGCCACTTGCAAAAATTGCGGTTGCCACTGCCCAATGCCCTTGTCGCACCCATAGCCCGGCACGGCTGCGATATAGGCTTGTTTCGCTGTCACTCCCGCCTGCGCCGTCGCCGTGGCGAGTAAATCGCCGGTGCCGTAGGCTGGGGGCGTCTCAGGTGTGTAGCTGAACTGCGAGAAGCTGGCCGAGGCCGCTGCGGTCGCCCCATAGTCATACAGGAAGAAGGCGACGGCATCGGTGTTGTCAAACGAGCCATCGGTGATGGTTGCCACCTTCGTTCCATTCACGGTGAAGGTCATGGTCAACCCTTGCACATCGACGGACAGCGTATACGCGGTGTTGGGCTTCGCCAAAAAGCCAAAGCCCAGGCGATGCGCGGTGCCGCCCGCGTTTCCCGCCAGAATCGCGTGCCACGTGCCGGTCTTATAGGCCGCGAAGAGTTGTCCGGCCCCGGCTTTTTGGTGATGCACGTCGATGCCCACCGCGACGTTGTCATCACCTCCGACGACGGTTGCCTTGATGCCGACTTGGTAGCTGCGCGGAAACGCTATCTGGGGCTTGTAAAAAACCTCTGCCGCCGTCGAGAAATTCTTGGATTGCTTGAGCAAGTAGCTGTCTGCCTGGCATGTGCCGGTCAGCGAACTATCAGTCAGCGGTTGCCAGTCAGCCTTGCCCGCGCCCGTGTCACAGCCTGGCCCTGGCAAGCTCGCCGTGTAGGGAACGGGCGGCGCAGGGGCGGTAGAGGCGGTGGTCAAGAAGTGGCGTTTGACATAGGGATAGCCATATTTCACGCCGCCGAAAACGAGGCCTGCTAGCACCAGCAAGGTAACGACGATGCCGATGCCCCGCCCGGCACCACCCTTCTTCGCGGCGGGTGGGGGCGGTGGCGGCACGCCCATCCGCACCGATGCGCGGTTGGGCATGGATCGCGCGAAGGCGTCGCCCCCCGCGCCCCCCCGGCTATAGGGGGCACTGCGGTCGATGGGGCCGCGCGGCTCGCGTTGATAGCCGCTGTTGCCCAGGCTGTCGCCGCCACGCGGCGGATACGATGCGCCGGGGCCACGGCTGCTGCTGCGTTGGGCGCGTGCCGCGTCATCCAAAGCCTCGGCGACCTCGTTCGCCACCTGGCGGGGTGATTCCATCGGGATCGGCTCATAGGTCCAGGGGCCGCGCGGCAGATCCATCGCCTCGGCCAGCACGGGGATGAGCACGGGCGGGCGAGCGCGCACCGTCGCCCCGATGGAGGGCGCGTTCCACTGGCGGGCACGCAGCACCACCACACAAAAGGCACTCTCGGCGTAATCTTCGGCCATCTCGGGGGTGTCGGCAAGGATGACGCGCCACCCGATCTCCTGCAGATCGTCCGAGAGGCGCGCGGCACGGGGGTCGCCCGGCGCGCTCACTACCAAGACCTGCGGTCGACGGGGCACCGACCGCTCTCGTTCACTTCGCATAGCGCCACCTTGATTATGTGAAATCGGCTGAAAAATCGTTCCTGTTGGTCGCCAGTATAGCGGCTGAGCGGGCCACTGTCAATCGCTTCACGCCGAATGCTCAGGACCGATGCACTAAGATGGTATCTTGTTCGTATGGAAGACTTGCCCAATAGACAGTAACTGAGGAAACGTTGTAGAAAGAAGGGACGTTGTCGTGACGGATGAAGCGACGCAATGGAACGACCTGCCGCGTAAGGTGGCTCGTGGCAGTAAGCTCAGGGATAACAATGGCGAGATGTTGCTCTTCCAGAATTTCTCGATTCGCCGCGTGTGGCACGAGGATGCGTGGTGGTATAGCCTGGTGGATTGCATGGTGCCCCTTGCAGGGACAAAAAATCCGCGTGTCTATTGGAGCGATTTGAAACGCAAACTCAAAAAAGAAGGGGCAATGTACGAAACCTTCGTACATTGCCTTCCGATGCCGACAGTTGATAATCGTATGCAAACCACCGACTGCGCTAATGCTGAAGGTTTGTGGCGCGTCATCCAATC
>JBBQSR010000020.1:0-16353 GCA_038234855.1 Ktedonobacterales bacterium
GGTGACGGTGATGCCGCGTCCCCGCGTGCGCCGCCCCCGCCGTCCCTTCTTCGCTTCCTCTGTTGGCTCCGTCGCCATGCCGCGCTCCTTCTCGGTGCCCACACCCGTTCGGTGATAGCATCGCACCTTTCGGCGAAAATGACAACAGCGAGCGAGAGCGGGTGGTGCGCCGGGGCAACACCATGACGAACGGCGCTGGTTACGGCGCGCCGAAGGCCAGGGGCACCTCGTGCACGGGGGCACCCGCGCGGGCCAGCCGTTCGTGGTGCAGCACCACGTCCCACATCGAGCGGCTGACGCATTCTTCGTGCAGCGCCTGGCTCTCGTTGGGCGGGCTGAGCGGCAGCCACGCCCACGCGACGATGCGGCGGTGGCACAGCAGACATTCCCAGCGCCCCATGCTCCAGTGGCGCTCGTGGCGGTCGTGGAAACGCGCCATCATTCGGCTAAAGATGGCCAGCAAGCGGCGGCGTCGGAGCGTGGCACGGTGCGCCAACACCCCCGCTTCGTCGCGCAGCGGGGATGGCTCGCCCATGGGATGGGTGACGACGGGCACACGCGGGAGTGTCCCCGAAAAACCCGTCCGTCGCCCGCGCGTCGTGCGGGGCGTGCCACCCAGATAGCGCGTGGGGACGTGTGACGTGTCGTAACGGTGCGCCGTGGGCTGACCGTTATCCGCTGCCGAAAACGCTTCCATGCCATGATTGCTCCTTTACCCAGAACGATGTGCCGGATGAGTGCGGGCCGGGGTGGGCACGATGTCCCCTTTCCCCCAGCTACTCTCAGCATACGCCCGTCGCCCAAGGGGACCACTGGCCATGAGATGGTGACGCTGTTGGGGGTGATTCGCCTCGCGCTCTTACACAGCAATGAAGCTGAGCATATCCGCATTTCTTCTTGGCGTGCCGGCAGCGAATATCACCAAACCCGACGTCGGTGACTACTTCGCGAAACGCATTCCGCTCGCGCAAGTGATTCGACAAACGCTAGTCCATCCGAACCTGTGGCTAGCTCCTGCTCATCCGAATTTGACGCCATTGGATAAGGGGGGGATTGGTAGACCGGATGATGAAGTGCGATTCGTTTGGGATCTCTACACATCATTTGCGTACTTACCTGTGACTACGAGTTCGCTGCCATTCGACTGGATTCTTCTCGATACACCGCCATCGCTATCATCCTTTACGCGCCTGGCACTCGCCGCAGCACAATATGTGCTTGCACCCGCACGTCCACGTGCATCATCGGTGACGGGAATGCTCAAGATGTTTCGCACGTTAGACGCAGTAGGGGCACTCATCGGCAAGCCCGCGCGAACTATCGGCGCGCTGGTAACGCATATGGACGACGACGCAACATCACGCGATGCCCTGGCCATTCTGGAATAACGATTGAGCGTCGATAGGAATAGTGGCCTACTTGATGCCCAAATACCGTATGATGTGACTATGGAAAAAACAGGGGGCAGACGCCCAACCAAATCGGACTCCTCTCTATGAAGCCGCGACACAGGAGGTGATTGCATATGTCGACAGACACCCATGGTAATGTCAAAACTGAAGAAGACCGTGTCGTGCATGCTACCCGCATGCTTTACGAAGCACTAGGGCTGAGCGTGTCGAAGGCGCAAATGAAGTTGCTAACGATAGCCCTTGCCGAAACATCGTCCGAAGAGATCCGTCATGACCCAACCTTTGCCGCAAGGTTGAAAACCCGTTTTGAGAGTTTGTTACCGCCGCCGATTGAGAAAAAGGCCCCCGCCAAGAAGAGCCCACCGAAAAAAACTGATAGCCAGCCGAAGCAAAAACTGATTCCAGTTAAACATATTGAAGCGGATCGGCTGAATCCCTATGGTATTCCCGATCCCGCCGCATTGCTCGAAGCATTTGGTGAGGCACAACTTCCTTTGGCACTCAATGCCTATTCGCTGAGTTTATTAAGTAAAATTGCTGCTGGCATCCAGAAGAGTAATCCCGCCAGTCAGCCTGCCGATAGGCGGCAAAAAGGCGCAGTTGTGGACTACATTGTGCAACATGTGGTGCGGCATAGGTGAACTGCTGGACGTCTACTCGTGAAAGTGCATCCCATGAAACAATACGAGATTCGCGCGGATTATGATGCCGCGACCTTCGTGGTTTATCAGGCGTATAGCCCAGCCATCGCGTTGCCCGCCGTCGCCAGCGGGCACTTCGTCGCGCCCTTCAGCTTCACGCGAATGACCTGGGTAAAACCCTCATTTTTGTGGATGATGGAGCGCAGCAACTGGGGGCAAAAGGCGGGGCAAGAGCACGTGCTGGCGGTGCGGCTGACCCGCGCGGGCTGGGAAGAGGCGCTGGCCAATGCAGCGCTCTCGACCCCTGAACGCCACGTCTACCGCGACACCGCCGACTGGGAGGCGCAGAAGCGCGCCGCCACCGTCACCGTACAGTGGGACCCCGAACGCACCCTGCGCGGCGCGGCGCTGCCGTACCGCAGCATCCAGGTCGGCATCAGTCGTCACCTGATCACGCGCTATGCCGAGGAATGGATCACCCAACTCACCGATGTGACGCCGCTGGTCCGCAAGCTGCACGGCCTCATCCGCGCTGGGCACGCCGACAAGGCCCAGGCGTTGCTGCCCAAAGAGCGCCCCTACCCCGTCCCTGCCGCCATCGCCCGACGGCTGGGGATGGACTGAGCCACACGCCACCCTAGCAAAACACGCTCGGGTTGTCGAAGCGATAGAGGTTGTAGCCATTCATCGCGTTCAGCAGGCTCTGGCCGGGGATGCCGCCGCCCTCTTGGTAGTGCCCGGCGTCCCAGGGCGACTGGCCCAGCGCCTTCGCTTGGGCGACGGGGCCGTTCGGGTAATTTTGCCAGACGCCCGTGTAAAAGCCCATCCGCGTGAAGATCTGGTAGATCTCGACCCCTTGCAGCGGGGTATAGGCGTAGGCGAAGGCCCCCGGCGAGCCAGGCACATTCAGCCCGCCCACCGCGTCGAAGCCGGGGATCGCCGACGAGTTGCCCCAGTTATAGCCCGTATAGTCGGGGATGCTCCAGCCGTGCTCGACGCCCCACTGCGCGAGGATGACCGAGACGTACCAGGGGTGCGGCAAGCCCTCTTGCGCCTGGCGCACCTGCACCCGCCGCGCGAAGGGCAGCGCCGTGCAGATGAACGCGCCCACCCCCGACACGACCGGATGGTTCGGGTAGATCGGCGTCGGTGACGGCGTGGGGGTCGGGTAGGCCCGCGCGTCGGCGAGCGGCACCCAGTTCGGCAGGCCCAGCCCGGCCCCGCGAGCCACTGGCACGAAGGCGACCAGCATCAGCAGTGCTAGCACCAGCACCGTCGCCAGCGTCAGCCGGTGCGTGCGCGCGCGTACATGCGGGTGTGGCGTCGGCGGCACGCGCATCGGCACCGTGTCGTGGTGCTGCACCGCTGGAATGACCACCACGGGATTCGTTGGGTGCTTTGAGAGTTGTTTGTTGTCGGGCCGCAGACCCAGGGGTGACAGCACCACAGGCACGCGCCCCGTCTCCGTCGCCCGCACCGCCGGAACGGATGGCAGCGTGATGCTCGGCATGCCGACCGTGCCGCGCGCGATGGCCCGCTGCGTCCCCGTCGATGCCGCCGGATGCTGCTGGGTCATCGCCTCCGCCGTGGCGGTGAGGTCCAGCGGAGGGGTCGCGCCCAGGTGCGTGGTCGGCGTGGCCTCCGTTGGTGTGCCAGCGTGCAGCACGGTCGTGGGCGTCTCCGTGGGGGTGGCGGAGGCGGGCACATCCGTGGTTTTGGGCTTCGGCTTTCTGGGCATAAGCGGTCGCTTTCTCTGGCGGTGTGGTCCCGCACCGGCGCTATCCGTGGCGACGGGAACAGCGTTTTCCTACGTCTCTTGTGATAACACACCTCAGCGTTTTTGTCACCAGACAAGGACCACTGGGGGAGCCATCTTGTGCTGCATTACCGCGAATAGGAGCTCCCTCGTCTCCTCTGCTGCCACGGCACCGCGCGCGTGTCTCGCCCGGCCTAACGATGCGTTGCCCTGCAAAGGTCCTATCGGCGCGCGGGCCGTCAAGGTCATGGCATATCATAAGGATGTGCTAGAATGAGGGGATTCGAGGACACATTGGGGACAGTAGGGCGAGGCAACACATGACGGGGCAAGCACAGTCGCTTTATCGCAAATGGCGCTCACAGACCTTCAGCGATCTGGTCGGCCAAGAGGCCGTCATCCAGACGCTGCGGCAGGCTGTGGCGCAATCGCGGCTGACCCATGCCTACCTCTTTTGTGGCCCGCGTGGCACCGGCAAAACCTCCACCGCGCGCTTGCTGGCGAAGATGGTCAACTGCACCAATCCCCAAAATGGCGAACCCTGCAACGAATGCCTCTCGTGTCACGAGATCACCGAGGGCCGCTCGACCGATGTCTTTGAGATCGACGCCGCCTCGAATCGCGGCATCGACGAGATCCGCGAATTGCGCGACCGCGTGCGGGTCGTATCGGCCATCGGCAGGACGCGACTATTCATAATTGATGAGGTGCACATGCTTACGACCGAGGCCTTCAATGCCCTGTTGAAGACCTTGGAGGAGCCGCCGCCGAACGTCCTCTTCGTCTTGGCGACGACCGAGGCGCATAAGATCCCCGCCACCGTCATCTCGCGCACGCAGCGGTTCGAGTTTCGCCGCATCGCGTTGCGCGACATCATCGCGCGGTTGCAGTACGTCAGCGACCAAGAGGCGATGCGCACCGATCCCCAGGCCCTCGAACTGATCGCCCGCGCCGCGCAGGGCGGCATGCGCGATGCCCTGAGTCTGCTGGACCAGGCGCGTGCCTTCGCGGGCGACGCCATCAGTGCCGAGGCGGCGCGGTCGATGCTGGGCATGGCCGATCCGGCGCTGGTGCGCGGCGTCATCGAATTCGTCGCGGCGGGCGATACGGCGGGGGGGCTGCACCGCATCAACGAACTGGCCCAGTCGGGGATTGATCTGCGCCAACTCGCCAACCAACTGGCGGAACTCTGGCGGCAATTGATGCTGACCCGCGCGGGCGCGGACCTGGTGGCGCTGCTCGACATCACCGCCGAGGCCGCCGCCGAGCTCGCCACGCTGGCGGGCCGCTTCACGCTAGAGGCCCTGACGGAGTGTGCGCGCCTCTTTGCCCGCAACGATGCCGGGGCGCGCACCCAGGTGGTGCCCCAGCTCGCCCTGGAACTGGCCTTCCTCGACTGCGTGGCCGTGGCACAGGGGCGCGTTCCCCAGGTCGCCAACCTCGCTGCGCCCACGGTCGCGCCACCCCAGCCCGTCGTCAGCCGCCCCACGCCGCCGCCCCCAGTGGTGCCAGCGGCCCCCGCGCCGAGCATCGCTGAATCACCCGCGCCGCCGCTGGCACGCACGACTGAGCCACCGCCGGTGCGGGTGCCCGAACCGCTGCCCGTGCCGACAGCGGCGGCAATGCCCACGCCACCAGAGCTCGCCCCCGTCGCGGTGTCGGTCGCCGCCGAGCCAGCGCGCCCCGTCAGCGACGGGGCCAGCCACGGCCAGGGCACCGCCGCTACATTGCAACACGCCGTCGAGCAGTGGGACCTGATCCGCAAGATCTGCAAGCAAAAGAGCGCGACGACCGCCGCGCTCCTCTCGGATGCCTTCCCCGTGGCGGTAGAGGCGGGCACGCCCATTGTCGTCGTCATCGCCGCCAAATATCCCTTCCATATGGATAAACTGGCGCAGCCGTTGCACCGTCCCCATGTCGAGTTCGCCCTGCAACAGGTGCTGGACGTGCCCTGTCAGGTGCGGTTCATCCTGGAAAAAGACGCGGGGGGCGCACCGATGAGCAACGGGCCATCCGCTTCGTCAGCCGCCGCCATGGCGACGAGCCAGGCCAGCACGAGCATGGCCGCGTCGTCAGCCGCCCCAGTGGCCATCCCCGCGCCGTCACCGGTCGTTCCGGTGGACCCCACCGCCGCACCAGCGCGCGATAAGCAAGCCCTCATCGACGCCGCCATGCGCGACCCCGTCATCTCGAAGCTCATGCAAGAGCACGATATGCGCATCGTCGACGCGGGGCCGCTCAAAGATTTCTTCCCCGGCAGATAAATTAGTCTCGGGCCCCTCCCCGTGACACAACGTATGCGCGTAACCGTCGTGCCGTGTCGTGTCGCGGGGACCTGTTGTCACTGGAGGGCGCAGCCATTGGCGTGGTTGCTCCACATCTGTTGCACGAGATAGGGGTGGCCATTCAAGGTGATGTTTGCGCCATCCGCCCCGACTGGCCCGTAAAGGCCCGAGCAGATATCGCCGATCTCGGTGAACGTGTTCGGCAAATCCGCATCATAGAGCCATGCAGGGAAGCCTGGCTCGGGATCGGTGATGGATTCGTATTGTTCATGGGAGAGGGTGGCGATGACGGCATCGGCGGCGCAGTCGCCAGAGGGTGTCGGGCTATGCACCAGACACGGTTGATCGTGCGCCGCGCTGCTGATCACCCCATAGATCAAGGGAACGCCTTGCGCGTCATCGACGCTGCTATGAAAGAAATTGCCACAGCCCGTCACCGCTCGCACGCAATGATCCGTGATGAAGGGAAGGAACAGCATGAACTCCGTATCGGGGCTGGGTTGCCAATGTTCGTGTTGGATGCCCTGCTGTATCTCGCCCAAAACATCGAGCGAGGCGAGGGGGTCGTGCGCCCCTGGCTTGCATGTGCCGTCATTGCCGCAGTAACGGAATGGCGAGGCGTCGGTGTACGTGCCGCCGACCGTGATATTGCCGCTAGCGAACCCCTGCCGATCCCAATATTGCCCCAGCAGTGCTGCGAAGGGGGTGCCCTGCTCATCGCGAAAAAACTGCGCCATCTTGGCTTGGTAGCGCGCATCGCTTCCGTTGGGCTGAGGTTCTTAGGTGAAACCAGGCGGCTGCCAAAACCACAGATATACGGTGTAACTGTGCATCACTGGGCCGCCATGGTAGCCCAGCCGGGCACAGGCGTGGCAAATCTGCATAGACCCGCTCGCGACCACTGCTGGCCGCACCTCGACCGTCTGAGCTTGATACCAGTCATAGCCATCCTTCGTTTCGTTGGCGGTGCAAAAATACGTCCCCGGATAGACCGCTGACAGTTTGTAATGGCCCGCCGCGTCCGTCGTGCCGTTCAGCGCCGGATCGGTGGGGTCGCTGCCTTTGGTGGTGCAACGGATCAGCGAATCGCCAAGGGGGGCGTGGCTGGTGCCATCGGTGATCGTCCCCGCGATCATTCCGTTTTGCAAGGACAACGCGGGGCATTGCAGTGCCGTCGCGCCTGGTGTGCTGGGGCAGATCCACGTCGTGCGCGAGGCGCTGGCCTGTGTGAAGTCGATGGCGATTGCGCGGGTGCGCACGCCATCCCCCGCCAGGGTCAGGGCGGCGGCGAGGTAGCCCGTGGCCGTGACCGCACACTGATACGCCACAGCCGGGGAGAGTGTGAGGCTGAATGTCCCCGCCTGCGTCGTCGTTGCCGACACGCCATTGCACTGAATCGTCGCGGGAATCGGCACCAGGGTGGGCGCGCCCGCGATGCGCCCCGCGACGCCGTCGCCCAGGACCTTTCCTGTGATGCGCACGGTGCTCGGGGTCGATGATCCCGTGCTACACGCGGGCAGCCACGCGCACGTAATGACGATGATGATGAGCCAGCAGGGGCGGAATCGATGCATCATGGGCGACCTGTTCCTCTCAGTGCGCGGCGGTGCATCGATGAGGGGAGATAACCCGTGAAACACCCGCGACCGCACTACCTTTGTAGATGAAGTAGCCGTAGCGGGGCGGTGTGTGCGAAAACGCGCCTGAGCAATAGGCAAGGGGATGGGGGAGTCGCTGACAACGCCCGACGGCTCACCTGCTGGAGGGGAGCAGTCGGGCGAGCGGCGAAATCATTGCTGCATGTGGGCGCGATTACCGATGGAGCAAGACCACCAAAAAGAGCATCAGCATGAGTCCGGCGAGAAATGATAAGCTCGCGGAAAGCACCAGCGCGATCCTGAAATGCTTCGTCCCGGTCGCGTATTGCTTGGCGAGATGCGCATCGAGGGCGACCTCGATGGCGGGGTTTTCATCTAGCAGGCTATTGATGCGCGATAGAACCTCTGCTTGCTGGGCATAGGGTGGCTGCTCGGTGGCGACGCGCAGATACTGTGTCTCTGCCGTTTGCGTGCGCGTGCTGACCAAGGAACGCAACGGGTGTCGGAGCAATTCCCCTTCGAGGGTAGGTGTGACATCGGGTTTGGCGACCATCAGTAATGCCTCCTTGCGGGCCTTTCGATCATGGGACGCGTGGGTTGTTCGGAGGGCATGAGTTCGTAGTCGTCCGGGTAGCCGCGCCGTTCCTGAACGTCGGGATGGATGCGGCGCTCACGTCGTGCCTGGTTCATCAAAATTCGTTCCGCTTGGCGTTCGCAGTCACGTGCCATCATCGGCTCATCCAGCTTGAGGAAGAGCACCTGCGCCTGCACGTATTCGCTGTAGGCTTCGGTTTCTTGCCCTTGCTGCAACTTGTCATTGGCGGCTAGGTACCGGAACCGGGCTTCATTGGCATCCGTGCTTTTCCGAATCGAGGGTGTCTCTTGGGAACCCAGATGGTAGAGCCAGTCCGCCAGCTTCGCCGCCAGCCCCTTGACGATCTCCCCCAACAGGGGTGGTAAAGGATGAATTGGTTTACCCTCCCTGTGTGCGCGACCCTGCGCTCCTTTTCTCTTCCTTTCCACTATAATCGCTTTCCCCAAATCCATCACAACCATGGGAGCGTGCTTGCCCTTGGTGGGCTTCTTGCCTATAATGCGTAGCAGTCAGAGAGTCGGCGCAGGCAGCGCCCGTTCAACGAAAAGGACTGAGATGGAATCTTTCAGCATCCCCCCTATTTATTGTCCCTTTTTACCAGCCATCAACCCGCATGCCGCCGAGGTGCAAGACGCCATCACCACATGGGTGCAGCGCGTGGGGTTGGTCCGTCAGCCCAATGCGCTGGCACGTTTCAGTGCCTCGCGCTTTGGCTACCTCACCGCGCGGGCGTACCCCGCCATCGGGCGCGATGAATTGTTGTTGTTGTCGTCGTGGAACACCTGGCTCTTTTGCCTGGACGATCAAGCTGACGAGAGTGGCTTTGGCCATGACCCCGCCGCGATGAAGGCCGTCTTTGAGCGCTTCATGGCGGTGTTGCACGACCAAGCCCCCACGGAGGAAAGCCCCCTCACGCGCGCCTTGCTCGACCTGTGGGGGCGCATGACGGCACGCTCGACCCCCGCCTGGCGCGATCGCTTCCGTGCCAGCGTCGCGGCCTATTTCGCCAGCCAGATCTGGGAAGCCACCAACCGCGCGACGGGCACCACCCCCGCGCCAGATGACTACATCCGCATGCGGCGCATCACGGGCGCGCTCGACACGGGCATCGTCTTGATCGACCTCGCCGCCCATGTGGCCCTGCCCGACGCCGTGCGCACCAGCCCGCTCGTTGTGGCGCTCTGCGATGCTGCGAATGACATCGTCTGCTGGACCAACGACCTCGTGAGCCTGGCAAAGGAGGTGGCGCGCGGCGACGTGCATAATCTGGTGGTGGTACTCCAACACGCGCGGGGTGGCATGCTGCAATCAGCGGTAGACGCCGTCGCCCGCATGATCCATGAGCGCACCGAGGCCTACCTGGCGCTAGAGCGCACCGTTCCGCGCTACGACGCGGCGGTGGAGGCCGACCTGGCGATCTATCTGGGCGTTTTGCGGTCATGGGTGCGTGGCAACTTTGACTGGGGCCGCGACTCCGGGCGCTATTCGCTGGTCGAAGAGGCGGCGGGACCAGTCAGCTACATCGAACCGCTTTTGCCCCCCAAGTCGCCGTCCCCAGTAGCATCGCGCTGGCACCGTTTCTTTCCCTGGGTGCGCTAGCCGCGCCGCATCGCGCGGGCCATGTCGCGGGCGACATCGCGCTTGGCGACATCTTCGCGCTTGTCATAGAGCTTTTTGCCGCGACAGACGCCGAGTTGCAGCTTGGCGAGGCTGCCCTTGAAGTAGAGCTTGAGGGGGACGAGCGTCATGCCCTTTACCTGCACCTGGGTCATCAGGTTGCGCAGTTGGCGTCGATGCACCAGCAGCTTGCGCAGCCGCAACGGCTCGTGGTTCATATAGGTCCCTTGCTCATAGGGGGCGATGTGCATGCCCTCCAGCCATAGCTCGCCATTGCGGATGCGCGCATACGCCCCGCGCAGATTCACCTTGCCTGAACGGATCGACTTGATCTCGGTCCCCGTCAGCACGAGGCCAGCCTCCAACGAGTCGATCACCTCATATTCATAATATGCCTGGCGATTGACCGAGACATCGTGGATGGCATCTTTATCGGGCATGGGTGGCCTCCTCTCGTTGTGCTGACGCGCGGTGGTTCCCGCGTGCCCTAGGGTGAATCCCTCTTGATCGCGCCCCAGGTAGAGCGCGTACAGTTACTATATCAGTATGACGTTTCAGCGCGGACGGCGGCGCGATCTGGTACCCCCCATCATATGATCTCATGCCGCACGCCTGCAAGTGAGGATACACCTGACCATGTCGCACTCCATCTTTACCCGGCTGGCGAATCTGGCGCTGCGCCACAAGTGGACCATCGTGGGCTTGTGGGCGGTGGCGGTGCTGGTGGCGCTGCCCTTCGCCCCGCGCATCTCATCCGCGTTGACACCTGGCGGCTTTGGCAGCAGCGACATGGAGTCGGTGCGCGCCGAGCAATTGCTGTCAAAGAAGCTGAACTCGCAGTTCACCTCGGTCGATATCTTTTTCAGCAGCGACAAGCTGGCGGTGAGCGATCCGCAGTTCACCGCGCAGGCCGACGCGGCCCTCGCGCCCCTGCTGAAGTGGAAGATGGTGACGCAGGCTGTCCCCTACACCGTCAACGTCCACCAGATCGCGAAGGACGGCCACGCGGCCTACACGGCGGTCTACCTGGATACGAATGCGGATGACGCCCCGAAATTCCTGCCCGGCGTGCGCGACCGCGTGGTGCAGCAGCCAGACCTGCACATCAGCATCGGCGGCGGCCCCGTCTTTTACGCCGACATCCAGTCGGTCAGCGAATCGGACCTGAAGCGGGCGGAACTGATCGCGTTTCCCTTCGCGTTGCTGGCGTTGTTGCTGGTCTTTCGGTCGCTGGTGGCCTCGGGTTTGCCCGCCGCCGTGGGCGGATGCAGCGTCATCGTTTCGCTGGCGCTGGTCTACGCGCTGGCGTTGCACACCAGCATCTCGGTCTTCGCGCTCAACATCACCACGCTCTTTGGCCTGGGGCTGGGCGTCGACTATTCGCTCTTCATGGTGAACCGCTACCGCGAGGAACTGGCGCGCGGTCGCTCGGTGGATGACGCGATCCGCATCACGATGAACACGGCGGGGCGCGCGATGGCCGTCTCGGGCACGGCGGTGACGATCGGCCTGATGGGGCTGCTGCTCTTCAATTTCACGGTGCTGCGGTCCATCGGCCTGGGCGGTGTGCTGGTGGTGCTGGTGTCCATCCTTTCCGCCGCGACATTGCTGCCCGCGCTGCTCGCCATCATCGGCACGCATGTGAATGACTATCCTATCCGCTTGCCGAGGTGGGATTGGACACGAAAGGCACGAAATTCCGCGAAAGACACGAAAATCGGGAAAGCTTTCGCGTCTTTCGTGGGTTTTCGTGCCTTTCGCGCCCAGAAAAATGCTTCCTCTGCCGAGTCGTTGGGGTTTTGGCACACACTGTCGCTGCGCGTGATGCGCTATCCGTGGCGCTTCCTCATTCCGGTGCTGGGGTTCTTGCTGCTGCTGGGGGCACCGTTCCTGAGCGTGCGGCTGGGTGCGCCGGATGCGTCGATCTTGCCGAAATACGTGCCGTCGCGCTCGACCTATGACCTGTTGCAGACGCGCTTCGACCCGAATGAGACGGAGCCGATCGTGCTGGCGGTGCAGTCGACCAAGGGGGATATGCTGACGCCCGCGAACCTGGCCGCGCTGGATGCCCTGTCGGTTCGGTTGGCGCAAGACCCGCGCGTGCGCCGGGTGGATTCCGTGGTGACGCTGGACCCACGCCTGACGCTGAACCAATATCAGGTGATCTATGGGCAGTCGCAGGTGGCCGATCCCTTTATCGGCTCGACGCTGCGGCAGTTGGTGGTGGGCGACACGACCATCGTCAACGTCATCAGCAAATATGGCATGATCGATCCGCGCTCCGAGGCGCTGGTGCAGGACATCCGCGCGACGCACTTCGCGGGAATGCGCGTGCTGGTGACGGGCGGCACAGCGGGTGTGGTGGACTACGTCAACACGATGTATGGGCAGTTTCCGTGGGCGATCTTGGCGGTGGCGATCACGACGTATCTGGTGCTGATGCTGCTCTTCCAGAGCATCATCTTGCCGCTGAAGGCGCTGGCGATGAATACGCTGTCGATCCTGTCGGCCTATGGGGCGCTGGTCTTCATCTTCCAGCAGGGGCACTTCGACAATTTGCTGGGCTTCACGCCGCTGGGGTTCGTCGAGGCCAGCGCGCCGATCCTGATGTTCTGCGCGCTGTTTGGCCTGTCGATGGACTACGAGGTCTTCTTGCTGAGCCGCGTGCGCGAGGAATGGCTGGCGACCGGCGACAACGTGCACAGCGTCGCGCTGGGGATGGAGCGCAGCGGGGCCATCATCACCAGCGCGGCGGCCATCGTGGTGATCGTCTCGGGCGGCTTCATCACCGCCGACATCATCCTGGTGAAGTCGCTGGGTGTCGGCATGGCGCTGGCCGTGCTGATGGACGCGACGCTGGTACGTGGCCTGCTCGTCCCCGCGACGATGCGCCTGCTGGGCAAATGGAACTGGTGGTGGCCCTTCGGGCAGATCCGCGCTGGGGGCATCGAAGGCGAGCCGGACGCGAACGCTTCGTCTGACGCGCCGCTGGTGGCCAGTGTGCGACGGTGAGGGGTGATATGCTGCAATCGCTACAGGACGAACTCTATTTGCTCGCCACGTGGAATAAGAGGCGGAAAATGCAGCGATGGCGGAGTCTCGGTGGCATAACCGTGTTGGTGCTTATCGCGCTATTCGCAAGCGCGCGTTTTGTCGCGTACCCGGTCTTTGTCGGCAATGCGGATACAGTGCACGTGACCGTGACACAAATTGCGCCTACTGCAACGACGACCAATTTCGATCAGCGGTTCACCCAGCAAGCTCAGCGGATGCTGACACAGATCACGTCTGGCGTCCAAACTGACACGTTGCAAGCTGCGTGTCCAGCGTCGTCGAACCAGTTGCCGTACTATCACTACGATTTTGTGTTCGCGCATATGGGACACACGATTGTCACAGGAAGTACTGATGCGCGTGAGTGTGCCAGGATCGCGATGAAGTATCTGGATGGCAGCACGACTCATTATGCCTGGGAGACATCGCAGAACGTTGCGCTATGGGATGTGTACCATCAACTTGGCAATGTTCCGCGGCCAATACATATGTGTACGAACGCCACATGCAGCTAGCGGGAGTCGTAAGGTCACGCTCCTGATCGCACACAAAAAACACTGTGGGGATGCTCACTCCCCACCGCGCAGCGATTCCAGCGAACCGCCGACGACCACCGTCGCGCCATTGGCCAATGTCGCATCGTCCAGAGCGTCAACGATGGCGCGGCCTAGCTCGGGCGCGGTGGGGTACGGTCCCTGGCTGGCGCGCCGCTCCGCCGTCAGGCCGGGCGCGGCGCGCTCCAGCAGCTTGGGGGTCATGGTGCCCTCGATGACATCCGCCGTCACGACCAGCAGCCGGATGCCACGCGCGACGAAATCGGCCAGGCGGGCGCGGAGGGCTTGCTCACCCGCGAACTTCGACGCGGCGACGGGTTCGTATGCGGGCAGTTGTGGCGTCTGACCGTAAAGGTGCGCCCAATGGCTCGTGACGAATACGACCGTCGCCCCCGCTGGCATCAGGGGCAAGAAGAGATCGACCAGCGCGACCTGTGCGTCGCGGTTGATGCGTGTTGGGTAGCTCGGGTCGGCGGCGACCAGATCGGTTTCCAGTCCGCCAGAGGCATTGAGGATCAGCGCGTCCAGTCGGGGTCGCCAGGCCGCGAAGCCCGCGTGCAGCGTCTGGCGTTGCGCGGGATCGGTGATGTCGCCGCCCAGCGCGATGGCCTGGCCACCAGTTGCCGTGATGGCGGCGACCACCTCGCCCGCCCGTCGCGCTTTGTTGCGATAAGTGATGGCGACCGTGAAGCCGCGATCTGCCAGGGCG
The DNA here is from genome assembly GCA_038234855.1 of Ktedonobacterales bacterium. GTDB lineage: Bacteria > Chloroflexota > Ktedonobacteria > Ktedonobacterales > JACDGC01 > JACDGC01. The sequence continues at coordinate 14,222 of JBBQSR010000020.1, forward strand.
TGCGCCGTCGCTGTGCCGATGCCGCGCGAACCGCCCGTCACCAACGCTGTGCGTTTGTCAGCCATCATCGTCCTATCCTCGTTCGGGAATGTGTTGCCCCTCCGCCGCACAGCCGTGGGCGGAAGGGCAACGGTGGGGGGCAGAGCGCCTCAGTGTTGGGCTACTGCCGCTACATTGCGCCAGCGCGTCGCCGCCGAGAGCGCGGGGATGGCCAGGCGCAGATCCGCGTCTTGGCTCGTCGCCAGGCTGACGTTGTGCGTCGTGGGGGTGATGCTCGCCGAGATGTTACCGGGGATCGTGCCGAGATCCGTGCCACACAGCGGCGTGATGGGGATCTGGGCGGGCTGCCCCGACTGGTCAGGCAAGAGCAAGACCTGGGTGCTGAAATCTGGCGTGAACTTGCCCGCCGAGATGGTGCCGAAGCCCACGCCAAAGACATAGGTTCCCTGCGCAATCGGCGCGAACTGGAAATTGCCGCCCGTGGCGATGGCCGCGACACCTTTGATGTTGAAGGCGTTACTCGTGATCGTGCCCAAGAGCGCCACCGCGACATCGCCCGAGGGCGGGGTGATCTTGCCGGTGAACTGCCCGCGCAGGGGTTCGGGGGCCTTGAGCGCGGTGGCGGCTTCCTGGCCCTCTGGCGTGTCGCTGAAGGTATCGGCCAGTTGGCGATAGGTCGTCGCGGCGGTGGTGCAGCCATTGCCGCCACCTTGCAGTTGCGACTTGCCCAGCCCCAGGAGCGCCTGGGCGTAGGGTTCGTGCGCTTGCTGGGTAGAGGAGTCGTTCGGGAACTTGCTCGTCAGGGTCTGGAAGGCCGCGACCGCGTCGGCATAGCGCCCCGCGCTCAGCGCCTGTTGCCCCACCTGATAATAGGCTTTGGCCTCACCCTTTTGGGCGCGCGTCACCTGATCGCTGGCACCGTTGTACGTGTTGAGCACCGCGTCGAATTTGGCGATGGCGGCGGTATATTGGCCGCTGGCGAGCAGTTGCTCACCCCATTCGTTGTAGGTGCGCGCCAGATCCGCCGCGCCCGCACCGCCCAATCGATATTCATTGATGGCGCTCTGGTACGCCTTCGTGCCTTCCAGTGAGTGTGCCTGGGCGACGTGGAGCGCCCCTTGCCCGCCGATGCCGACGCCCGCGACGGCGAGCAACAGCACGGCGGCCAGGCCCGTGCCAATGATCTGGCTGGTGCGGCGCGCGTTCGTGGTGGCGAAAAGGCCCCCCGCCGCGCGGATGCCCAGCGTCGCCAGCAGCACGACTGCCCCAAAGATGAGGAGGAATCCGGCGGTTTGCGCGCCCGCCGCCCAGTCGGTGCCGGTGGCAAAGAGCGCGACCGCGAGCAGCGCCAAGACGCCGCCGCCCACCAGCCACCCCCAGAATGGCCATAGTTGCCCCCAGGTCGCGGCGCTCTGTGGAGCGGGGGACATCTGCGGGGGCAATGGCTGACCATCTGGCCCCATTTGCCAGGGTAGCGGCTGGCCATCAGGCCCGACCGGCCAAGGCATTGGCTGCCCAGATTGGTTGTATTGCGGATAGGGCTGCGAGGGATTCATGGGATACGGCGATGAGGGCTGACCATAGGGCTGTGACGGAGTCGGATACACCGGCTGCACCTGCGGCGGGTAGGGCTGCGAGGGGGGAGGATAGCCGGGCTGCTCGGTCTGCTGATACGGCGGGTAGGGCTGTGAGGGCGGCGGATACCCTGGCTGCCCCGGCGGGGGATATTGCGGATAGGCCGGTTGCGCGGGGGGCGGGTTCCCCTCTGGCGGCGGATTCTGGGGCGATTCGGGTGATGACATGAAAACTCCTGAGAACCACACATAAGGGGGCGATGATGCCCGGCTGGCTCGCTTGGCCGTCTTCACTATAACCGTTCGCGCAAGCTGGCGCAAGGGCCAACGACAGATCCCCCCTCACGAACAACGTGAAGGGGGATCAGGGATATGGGGTGCGCGGTGTTGAACGGCTAGTCGTCCGCCAGCAGCCCCAGGCGGTCGAACGAGACATCCACGAAGCGGGTGTAATAGTCGGGGTCAGCCAGCGCGGCCAACTGGTCAGCGGGGATGAGGGCGGTCACATCGGGGTCCGCTTGCAGGAATGAGAGGAACGAAGCGTTGTCGTTCTCGCCG
>JBBQSR010000021.1:0-16326 GCA_038234855.1 Ktedonobacterales bacterium
GGGGAACCGCGACGTATCATAGATCGTGAGCCGGTTCGTCTTGTGGTCCACCACGGCGAAATAGTCGCCCGCCAGCCAGACGCTGGTGTTGTCAGAGGGACTCAGCAGCACTGTTTGGTGCAGCGTTCGGTCCCATGCCAAGCTGTAGTTGCAGGCTGCCGCCGCGCTGGTGCATGATGCCTCGGTCACGGAGACAAGCACCACCCGCGCATTCGCCCCCGTTAGCATGTTGATGTTCCCCACGAGGGTGGCGACGGTGCGGGGGGTGGTGCCAGCGGTGAAGACCTGGTCCCACTCTTGCAGCACCGCCGTACTCGTGGGGGGGACGATGAAGGCGGTGTCACCATTTGGCGCGGCACCGTTTGGGGCACCCGCGACGTTGCCGAGCGATGTCAAGGCGACATCTGCATTGGTTTGCAGGTTGTGAATGTGTTGGATGAAGGTGTTGCCGCCATCGCTTGAGGTCGTGTAGGCGAACTCAGGCCAAACAAAGTTCCCAATATTGGCGATAGATGGGGTTCCCGTGATGGCGGTGTCTGCGCCGCTGAGCAGGTTCAGCCCATACAAGATATCCGTTTTGGGCCCAGTAAGCGGCCCCAGATGATAGGCCACCCCGTCGTGTAGGCCAAAGGCAAAGAACTCGTTGCTATTGATGGGGTGGCGCTGCCCCGTCTGCGTGTCGTAGTACCAGGGCGCGTTGGTGCTGGACCCTTGGGAGGTGCTATTGGCTCCCACGACGAAGCGCCCGTCGGTCACACAGCAGTTCGGCGGATTGTTGCGTTTGAACTGGCCGTTGACGGGGGACTGGTCAAAGGTGGTGAAATCGTGCGTCGCCACGCTGAGCCAACCGATATCGTAATTCTTGCCATCGGTGGAGAGCTGGTAGCCTAGGATGTGCTGGCCGTCGGCGGTGATGCCAGCCACCGTCAGACCGTTGATGTCTACCGTCGCGGCGGCGGCACCCGCGCCCCAGGCTTGCTGTGGCGTCGGGAGGCCGGTGAGGGTGATGGGCGTCGCGGTTGGCCCTGGCGTTGGTTTCGTGGGTGGGCTGGCGGTCGGTCCGGGCGTCGTCCCTGTCGGTGACTGGGTCGCGGTGGCGGGGCCGCTGGAATGATGCTGTTGCAAGACCACGGCGAAAAGGACGACGACGAGGATGACGCTGAGCGCGGCGAAGACGCCGCCGATGACCGGACGCCGAATCGTTGGCATGTGAGCACCCCCCTGGCGCATGATGCGCGGTTGCACGGACGCCCAGAGGCGTTCATCGGGTTCGAGATCGCGCTGCAAGTGCAGCGTGCGGGCCACGCGGTCAAAGCTCGCCAAACGTGCCTGGCACGCGGCACAGGTGGGGACATGCGCGCGGAGCGACTGTGCCTCGGCAGTCGTGAGCGTGTCGTCGCGCAGCTCGGAAAGCGTGGCGGTGGTGATGCCCATGCGGCAGGGGGCGGTGGTCGGTCGGGTCATGGCTGGCCCTCCTCGCGCTCATAGGTCAGCCGAAATTGTTCGCGGGCGCGACTGAGGGCCATCTTCACGGCACCGGGAGACATCGCGAGCACGGTGGCGATCTCGTCGATGCCCAGGCCATAGACTTCGCGTAGCACCAGCATGGCGCGTGGCTTGGGGGCGAGGCTTTGCAGGGTGAGCCGCACCATCTCGCTTTCCACCACGTGCCGCGCGGGATCGCTCGTGCCGGGGTCGTTCTGGGCATCCAGCGGCACGGCCAGGCCGACCGCGCCGCCGTGACGGGCACGCAGCGACAGGGCAAGATTGGTCGCCACGCGAAAGAGCCACGCGCGCGGTTGCTGATAGTGCTGAATCTTAGGGAAGTGCGCCCAGGCACGCATGAACGTCTCTTGCGTCAGGTCATAGGCGCTTTGCTCATCGCCCGTCATGCGCCACAGGTAATTGAGGATCAGCCGTTCATAGTGTTGCACGAAGGTTTCGAACGCCGCCACGTCCGCCGCTGGTGCTGGCGGCGGCGCATGCGGGGCGCGCTTGTCCGTTTCCGCCAGCGACAGCGCGCGCCACCAAGGGTGCCATTGCCTGCCCGTTGCCATCCGCCAGGGGATCGCCATGTTCTGCCTCCTGCGTGGATTGCCGCCGAACATGTGCCCATGCTCTGAAACAGACACTGGCGATGGGCGCGAAAGTAACACGACACGCCGACATCTGCTGAAAATGGCGCTCTGGGGCCTAAAGGTCCAGGCGCGTCGCCCAGAGGGGTTACATCTGCGCACGATTCGTGTATAATCGTAACGTCCATGCAAAACATTCAGGCGAGACATCTATGTGTCACATCCACGGCAGAGCTAGTACGCTGCCACGCTGAGCGCCAGTGTGGCGACGTCGAAAATAGGCGCGGAGGGTACGTTTTCATGACGCAAGTGTTCGAACGCGGTTCTGGGGTCGCGGAGGGGGCGGGGCTGAGCCTCGCAGCGCGCCAACAGGTCATCAGCGCCGTGGAGCGCGTGCGCGCCTGCCAACTGCCCTCGGCGGCGGTCGATGCCGCGCGCAAAGACGAGGCCGAGGTGGCGCTGCGCGAGGCGCTGGATCTGCTGCGGCCCCACACGGCGGTCTACCCCTCGCTGGAACGCTGCTTGCGCGACATGGATGACTGGCTGGCGGCTGGGCTAGAGACGGTACCGAACATGCGCCATCTGGTGAGCCAGGGGCTAGAACTCGCGCCAGAGGGCGTCGAGGACATCATGTTTACCAACACCACCGCGCTCAATTACTCCGAAAACCCCAAGCTCGAATTCGTGTTGTACCGCCGCTTCGAGGGCGCACCCGCCGCCGCGCTGCGGGCGATCTATCATTGCCGCTATCTCATCATCGCGCATCTGATCGACGCGACGGCGGGCTTCGGCATGGAAAGCAACTGCATCGTCTGCTTCACCGAATGCGTGCCGGGCGGCGAGACGGCCCCCGACGTGATGGATGTCTTTTTCACCTCGAAGAACGCGCTGCGTGGCAAGGTCATCTTGCAGCCCTTGATGGAAGCCATCTTGGCGACCAATGTCTTCGCGGAACTGCGCGCGGCGACGCTGGACGACCTGCGGCTGATCGTCCCCTGCAAGACCGTCACGCACGAGTGGAGCCACCGCCAGGGGGTCATCCCCCTGACCGAGTACCGCGAACTCTTCAACAACTTCATCGGCGCGGGGCTGGAAGAGGCGCGCGTGGAACTGAACGGGGCGCGCATCCTCTATATGCACGCCGAGCAGGGCGGGCCGCATGCCGACATCTACCAGATGGCGGCGCAGTTCATCCTGGCGGATCGCTTGCTGCGCTACCCCTTCGCGGCGCACCCGCGCGACAATGCCGACGCGGTCAGCGGCCAGTACATCCTGGGCCAATTCATCGACAAAGGATTGCTCACGGCCAACGCGGGGGGCATCTCTATTGCTGGCCGGACGAATCTGCTGGCGGGGCTAGAGCGCATCATGGGCGAGATCGAGCAGACGCAATATCTGGCGCTGATGTCGAGCAGCAGCGAGGCGCACCGCGTCGTGCGCGAGCACGTGGGCCGCTATTCGCGCGCCGTCGGCGACGACAACAGCATGGATAAATCGCTCTTCTACAAATGGATGGAGCACAAGCTGCGTGGCCGTGTCCCCGTCTCGATGGACTGGAAAGCCGCCTTCGAGGAATACGGCGAATAGCTGTTTCTGGGGGCGGCGGCGTGGCTGACGCATCGCGCCCCCCACCGTCCCCCTGATAATTGAGCGCCGCATGTGATGCCTGATCTACCCCCCCTGCCCGATGACGCGGATCTGCTCGTCAGCGATCTGGCTGCCCCCACGACCCGCCAGCGTCTGCCGCGCGAACTGCGCCCGCTGCTGAACGGCCTGTCGGTGGTGGTCGCCTTTGCGCTGGTCATCGCGGGCGGTGTCTGGCTGCACAGCCAAGCATCGGGCATACATCACGCGACGCCACAAGCCACCACCGCGTTGCCCCCGGTGCGCGGCACCCCACCCAACCTGCCCACGCAGGGTAAGGGCTGGTCGGATGCGGGCTTACCTGGCGCGCTGACGCTCGCCCCCGCGCCCACCGACGCGGCGACGCTGTATAGCTGCGCGATAGCGCATGAGAGCGGTGGCCCGCCAGATGGCATCATCTTGGGTGTCTCAGCCGATGATGGGGCGACGTGGCGTACTCTGCCGACCCCCCTCAACGGCCAGGGCTGCGCGGTCAGCGTCGACCCGACCGATGCGCGCGATCTGGTCGTCATCGTCTATGTCTGTGGGCGGTGTGCCAGCGCGGGCCAGCCCAACGGCATCGTGCGCAGCTATGATGGTGGCCAACACTGGCAATCGCTCACCTTTCCGGCGCGCCCCGATGGCCGCAACCCCGACTACTATTACGTGCAATACGTCTGGGCGGGTTCGATCTTCTTTCTGGCTCCTTCCCCCGACAATTCGCTTGGGACGCTGTTTCTCGCCGCTGCCCCGGCTCATGGCCCGATCAGTTGGGTCGATGATCGCGGCCTCTTTGCCGCGACGGGGCGGGCGGTGGTGATCAATGGCCTCTTCGCCGCTGGGGCAACGTTGATCGTGCAACTGGAATCACAGGCGACCTCACTGTGCCCGCCCTGCACCTTCCTCATGCGTAGCGGCGATGGTGGTCAGTCGTGGCAGCCGATGCCAGCGCAACGCGCTGGCGATGCCCCCATCACCATCATCAGCGGTGTGCCCGATGGCGCGACACTGTTTGGCCACACTGGGCCGGGGCCGGGCTATCTGCGGCTGCTGCGCTCATCAGATGGCGGCACCCATTGGGTGGCGCTGCCCCCTTTCCCAGAGGCGACGCTCTATGACCTGAACTTTTTCACTACGCCAGATGGCACCGTTTACGCCACCTTGCAGTTCACCAACGATGCAATGGCGCTGTATGCCGCTCCCCCCGGTGTGGCAGACTGGTATTTGGTCGCGCCGCTTCCCATCAATGGGGAAGTGGATGCTATTTCGTTCAACACGCTCGGGTACCCTGCCGCCATCTGGGGTGCCCGTGTCTCCGACGATGGCATCCATGTGCAGCGTCACGTGCCGTAAACCGCCACGCGACAGGCTTCTGCTACCCAGGAAAGGAGGATGCCATGGCCGAGATCCATCATTTTGGTCCTGAGGTGCGTACCACTCCGCCTGTGCCAGGGGCACAGGGCCTCAGCGCCGCGCCCATCGTGTTGCCGCCAGATGACTTCGCGCGAATGGGGGCGGCTGGCCTACAAGCGCGGATGGGCTTCGTGCCGTTCATTCAGGCGGGTCCTGCCATCGTCGCGCTGCATCTGGATCGAGGAGGCATCATCCCCGAACATGATGCACCGCATACCATCATTTTCATCGTGATCCGGGGCAGAGGATTCATGCGCGTTGGTGGTGCCGACGCACATACCCAAGAAGTGCGGGCGGGCGAGGCGGTGCTGTGGCCGCCGAACGTGCTGCACACCGCCTGGACGGATGATGTCATGATGGACGTGATCACGGTCGAATATGTGACCTCAGGCGGGAACAGCGACGGCGTGAAGTAGCAGTTGCGTGAGCCGTTCGGTGACATCCTGGGCGGTGCCAGCGAGGAGCTTTTGGTTCCACTGCTGGGCGGTGCCAAAGATGCTCCAGCTCCAGACGGCGGCGGCGGTTTTGCTGGTGGCGTCACTCAGGCGCACCGGAAAGGCGGGATCGCGGAACCATCTCTGAAAGATCCCCTCTAATTCCTCGATGACGATCTGCTGGGCGATGGGGTCGAACTCGCGATCACTCGGACGGCAATCATGATGGACCATCACCACAAAGTCAAGGATGGCGAGCACAAAGGCGCTGAGTTGCCGGGGACTCCAGCTTCGCATGGTGGGCAAGCGCGCGTCGAGATAGCGATGAAACTGCTCGCGCAAGAAATGATCGAGCAGTTCGAACTTATCCGTGAAGTGGTCATAGAACGTCCCACGATTCAGCGTCGCCTGATCGGTGATGTCTTGGATGGTGATGTCGTGAAAGGCCTTGTGCTGCAAGACCTCATTAAAGGCCGCGAAGATCAGTTGTCGCGTGCGCTTGACGCGGGGGTCCGCCAGATTGACGGTGGGCATCGCGAAACCTCCTGCTGGCTGGGGAACTTTCCCAACACTTTGCCGCTTTTGTCGGCTAACCGATGAAGCCGCGATTTTGTGGGTTGCCCTGAGACGGTTCGACGGTTACGATTATAACCGACGACTGTCCGATAAGCAATGTCTGTTGCTTATCCCACGCGCGTCTATTTCGAGGAGGGTCTATTCATGAACATCGTCCTATGGGTCGTGCAGGGTCTACTGGCGTTGGCATTCCTGGGAGCGGGCGCGATGAAGCTGACGCAACCGATCGCGACGCTGAGCAAGCAGATGGACTGGGCGGCACAGATGCCGATGCCGCTGGTGCGCATCATCGGCCTGGCCGAGGTGCTGGGGGCCATCGGCTTGATCTTGCCACGGGTCACGGGCGTCGCGCCAGGGCTGACGATTGCCGCCGCCGCTGGTTTGGCATTGGTGATGTTGCTGGCCGCTGGCTTTCACCTCAGCCGCAACGAAGCCCCACGCATCGCGCCCAACATCGTGCTGCTGCTCTTGGCGGTCTTGGTCGTCGTTGGGCGCACGGCCATCGCGCCATTCTGATTGCGGCGACTCCCCTGGCTCACGAACGCGCGGCGGCGAACGCGCCAGAGTGGTACGTCTCCAGTGGCGTGCACGGCAGCGTTCGCCCCACTTCATCTGCGGAGACATCACCATGAAACTTACCATCCTCGGCGCGACCGGCAGTGTCGGCCAACACCTCGTCAGTCAGGCGCTAGACGCGGGGGATACCGTCACCGTGCTGGTGCGCACCCCCGCGAAACTGGGGCCGAACCAGGATCGCGTCACCGTCGTGCAGGGTGATGTCACCGACGTGGAGGCGATGCGCCGTGCCGTCACGGGGGCAGACGCGGTCTTGAGCGCGTTGAGTCACACCTCTGGCTCACCGGATGATGTCCTCACGGTTGCCGCGACGAATGCCATCACCGCCATGCCAGATGCCAACGTCAAGCGACTGATCGTGCTCACCAATATCGCGCCCACCGACCCCGGCGATCAGCCGACAGCGGGTCAGCGCCTCACCCGCGGCATCATGGATCTGGCGCTGCGCAAGCTCAACCGTGACCACGTGGCGCAGGTCCAGCGCATCGCCGCCAGCACGCTCGATTGGACCATCGTGCGCGCGACGGCCCTCACCAAGGGGCCGCAGAGCGCGGGCTATCGCGTCACCCCGTTAAACCGAACGGCGAGCAATTCCGTTGCACGGGCCAATGTCGCCGACTTTATGCTCACACTGGCACGCGACGGCCACTATCTGCACGCCATGCCCGTCGTCAGCCAATAGGCCAAGCGGGCGGTCAGCGCACGCTGCGCAAAACCAACACGTGGCTGCCAGTCGTCCACGGCACCCGCCTGCGCGGCTTTGCACGATGGCGGCATCGGTCTACAATGCCGCCATCGTGTGACTGAGCGACCGTGCCTCGCGCACCATGCGCCAGAGCAATTCGGCGGTGGTGGGGATGTCGTTGATGAGGCCGACGACCTGACCGCCCCAGACGAAGCCGTTTGCTAAATCGCCGTCGATGGCCGCGCGGGTGTTGTTGTCGCCCAGGATGAACGGTAGCACCTCAGGCAGCGCCTCTTCGCGGGTCGCTCCCCGGCGGGCCAGATCGTCTTCGAGCGCCAGCAACCGTTCCACGAAGGGCGAGCGCAGCACGCGCGCCGGTCGCCCGATGCTGCGCTCGATGATGACCGTGTCGGTTTCCCCCGCCGCGACGATGGCCGCTTTATACGCGTCATGGGCGTTGCCTTCCGCCACCGCGACGAAGCGCGTGCCCAGTTCCACACCCGTCGCGCCCAGCGCCAGGGCCGCCGCGAAGCCGCGCCCATCTGCGATGCCCCCGCTGGCGAGCACGGGAATGTGGACGGCATCGGCGATGCGCGGCACCAGCACCAGGGTGCCCAGGTCGTCGCGCCCCAGGTGCCCACCGCCCTCGAAGCCGACCGCGATGACGGCATCCGCCCCCAGATCTTCGGCCTTGCGCGCGGCACGCACCCCCGCGACCACCGCCTGGGTGCGCCGCAGCAGCGCCTCGGGGTTGCCGCCCGTGAATGACACGACCGGCGTGCCCTCGGCCAGCGCGACCTCCAGAAACGCCTCCATCGGTTTGATGCCGATGGGGAAGTTGACGCCGAAAGGTCGCGCCGACAGCGTACGATACTGGGCGATCTCGGCGCGCAGATCCTCGGGGGTGTCGAGGCCCGCCACGCCGATCTGCCCCAGCCCGCCCGCCGCTGAGACGGCGGCGGCCAGTGGTGCCAACGACAGGTACGCCAGCCCGCCCTGCACGATGGGGTAGTCGATCCCCAGTAATTCGCTGACACGCGTGCGGATCGGCGCGGGCCGCGTCAACGCTCCGTCAGATGGTTGCATGTGGTGTTTCCTTTTTGGGTGCATCGTATGCCGCTGCGAAGGGTAGTGTCAACGCCACGAGGCCACCCTTGCCATGCAGCAAAAACCGTGGTACCATTTCGCTCGTGGAGGTGCATGATGAAGCTGCGCTAATCTCCGGCCAACGCCCCTTACCCCTATTTTCCCCCTTGGGGTGTGCGCCGGAACAGAACGGACCATACCAAATCCCCCGGTATGGCGTGCTGCGCAGCGATCCGGTGACGCACCAACCGAGCAAATAGCTCCGCTTGCTCATCATTCCCCGATTGGCGTTCACCACACCACACGCGCCCAGCACGAACCATACCTTCGTTCTGAAGAAGGAGCATCGTGTTTTGATGCTGTTACGTGTGGCGGGCATCGTGCGCGCCTTTGGTGCGGTGACGGTGCTCGATGGCATCGATCTGCTGGTGCATCATGGCGACCGTGTGGGCATTGTCGGCAGCAATGGCGCGGGCAAATCGACCCTGCTGCGCATCTGCGCGGGCGCAGATGCGGCGGATGCGGGCAGCGTCACCGTCGCCCCCGCCGTGACGGTGGGCTATCTGCCCCAGGCCACACCAGATTTCGCGGGCGTGCTGCTGGGCGACCTCATCCGTACCTCGGTGGGCGACCTGCGCGCCCTGGAAGCACGGCTGCATGCCGTCGAAGCGGCGATGGCCGATGCTGAGGGTGACGCGCTGGCGACCCTGCTGGACGAATATGGCTCCCTTGCCTCGACCTTCGCAGACCGCGATGGCTATGACCTGGACCATCGCATCGACGCCGTGCTGGCTGGGCTGGGGCTGGCGGGCATGCCGCAGGACCGCGCGGTGGCGACGCTCTCGGGCGGCGAGAAGGCGCGTGTCGGCTTGGCCGCGCTGCTGCTGAGCGGCCCCGATCTGCTGTTGCTGGATGAACCGACCAATCATCTCGACTTTGCCACGATGGCCTGGCTGGAAGGCTATCTGGCCGACTATCGCGGCGGGGTGGTCATCGTCTCGCATGACCGCCAGTTCCTGAATCGCGCGGTCAACAACATTGGCGAGATCGATGACCACACGCACCAACTGACACGCTACAGCGGCAACTACGATGCCTATGCCGCCGCGAAGCATGCCGAGCGGGCGCGATGGGAGGCCGACTATGCCCGCCAACAAGAGGAATTGCGCGAACTGCGCCACCGCATCCGCGAATCCGCGCGACAGGTGTCGCACAACCGCCGCCCCAAAGATGGCGATAAGTTCATCTACAATTTCAAGGGCGAGAACGTGCAATCCGCCGTCGCGCGCAATGTGCGCCAGGCCGAAGAGCAGCTCGCCCGCATCGAGGCCGACCCCATCGCCAAACCGCCCAAGCTCATGCATTTCACCGCGCGTTTCGGGGCGGAGGCGCTGCGCTCTGACACGGTGCTCAGGGTGCAGGGGCTGAGCAAGCGCTATGGCGAGCGGATGGTGCTGCGCGACATCACCTTCACCCTGGGTGCGACGGGGCGCATGCTGCTGGTGGCCCCGAACGGTGCGGGCAAGACAACGCTGCTGCGCCTGTTGCTGGGCGACGACGTGCCTGATGCGGGCACGGTGCGCTTGGTCGCCAGTGCCCAGATCGGCTATCTGCCCCAAGAGCCGGAAATGCCCGACCCCACCCGCACGGTCTTGCAGGAATATGGGCGAGGCCTCGTTGGGCTGGATGAGCAATTCATCGCGGGCCTCATCGGCTATGGCTTCTTTCGGTTAGAGGACATGACCAAGCAGGTGCGGCAACTGAGCCTGGGTCAGCAACGCAAGCTGGAACTGGCGCGCCTCATTGCCGCTCGCCCTAACGTCCTCATTTTGGACGAACCGACCAACTACCTGAGCCTGGATGTGGTCGAAGCCTTCGAGGCCGCCATCGCCACCTTTCCTGGTCCCGTGTTGGCCGTCTCGCACGACCGCTGGTTCATCGCCCGCTTCCAGGGCGAAATCTGGGCGCTAGCGGATGGGCAATTGGTGCGGCGCGATTAACAAAAGAGCATCAGACGAAAAGGGTACCGAGCACGACGGTGAAGCCGGGGAGGAGCGCGCTGGTCAGGGGTTGCGTCGCGGTCACTTGCGCCTGACCCTGCGCGGTCCATATCTCCGCGATGCGTGCTTGCGGATCCAGCATCCACACTTCATCGACGCCCGCGCTGCGATAGACCGTGGCTTTGATGCGAATCTCATCGAGGGTTTGGTTGGGGGAAACGACCTCGACCGCGATCATGGGGGTGTCGTGTGTAACCATGTTGAAGCTCGAAGGGGCATTCTGGCGCAACACGGCGATATCGGGTGCTAGGATAGTTTTCTTGGGCGCGCCAGGTGGTGTGAAGTCGAAGAGCGCGTTTTGCAAAATGCGTGAATTGGGGAAGCCCGCCGTGCGCGCATACAACCATAGCTCGCCGCCCAGCAATTGACAGGTAATGCCGTGGCCTGGTGTCGTCATCGTCTTGATCAACATCCCTTCATAGACCTCGTTGGTGTAACCGTCGTCGGGGTAGCGCAGCAGTTCAGCGGCGGTGATGTCCATAGGGATGAGATATGGCTGGCCCCAGAGGTGTTGCAGCATCGGGTCGCCCTCATTTCGTCGCAGCGATGTTCGTGAAACTATCCCCCGCAGTATATGATCTGTGGGGGAAGCGCTCTTTTTTTGTTGCGGCGCGTTGCGCTTAGTCGTGCTGTTGTTGGTGCGTCAGGCGATAGCTGCGGGGGCCGACCCCCAGCACCTGCTTAAAGGCTTTGCTAAAGGCCGCCGGGGTCGCATAGCCCGCGCCCACGCTGATGTCGGCGATGGGGGCGTCGGTGCGGCGTAGGGCACGAGCCGCCTGGGCGATGCGCCAGGCCGTCAGGTAGCGCATCGGTGCCTGACCAACCAATGCCGTGAAACGGGCCGAAAAGGCCGAAACCGACAGGCCCACCGTCGTCGCCAACTCCGCGACCGTCCAGTGGTGCTCTGGCTGGCCCTGCATCAGCCCCAGCGCCGTACCCACCTGTGGATCGCGCAGCGCGTGCAGCCAACTGGGCATGCCTTCGCTCTGCATGAGCCAGCGGCGCATGGCATGGACGAAGAGGACATCCGCGAGACGACTTTGGATGAGCGTCGCCCCCGGCTCCGTGTCGCGCGTGGCATCACCGAGCAGACCGAGGCAGGTCGAGATGTCGTCATTGTCCCGCCGTGGGCAATGGATGACGGGCGGCAGCAGGCTTCTGAGGGGTGGCCCATCGCCGTGCGCATACCGAAAGATGCCACAGAGGATCGTGGTCGCTGACCCTGTGCCGGTGTTGGCGACCACCTGGCAGCCGCGCTCGGTCGAAAACCGCACCTGTTGGATGAAGCGCGGCGCGGTCGCCAGATCGTCCACCAAGGCATGCTGCGGGCCGTGGGGCAAGATCACGAAATCGCCCGCACCGAGGAGCAATGGCGCGGCGAGGCCAGCCACTTGCAGCCAACAGATGCCGCGTTCGACGACGTGGAAGACCATATCATCGGTTGCTTGCATCCGCAGCCCCCACGGCGCGAAAAGTTCGGTGCGCCAGTGTAAGAGGCTGGTCAAGTGCAGCAACGAGAGGCTCTCGCCCAGCGTATCCAATGGTGCTCCCGTTTCCGTGGATGATATGACAAGTTTGGTGGATGCCAGGATAGGTGCGAAACATGCTGACTCGATTATACTGCGGAAGGCAACTGACAACGACAAGCATCGCGCTACGGCATGCGATGCCTCGTCGTCTTTGGCATGTAGCGCCGCGCCGACCGACGCCGTGCTCCCTATGACCGATGAGGCATCATTTTCATCAGATGAAGAGGAGTTCCCTTGCATGTGTGAATCTACCGTACCGAGTGTCTATCAATGGGCGGGGGGCGAGGATGCATTCCTGCGGCTGACGACGGTCTTTTATCGCAACGTCCTGGCGGACCCCATGCTGGCCCCCGTCTTTGCCCACATGCCGCCCGACCACCCTGAACATGTCGCACTGTGGCTGAGCGAGGTGTTTGGGGGACCGCCACAGTACACCAATGCGCATGGCGGCTATCATCACATGATGACGCAGCACCTCAATCGCCATTTGAGCGAGGCGCAGCGTGCCCGTTGGGTGCAGCTTATCGCGGCCAGCGCCGACGAGGCGGGGCTGCCGAGCGATCCCGAGTTTCGCTCGGCCTTCATCGCGTATATCGAGTGGGGCAGCCGCATCGCGCTGGCGAATTCACAGCCGGGCGCGCAGCCGCCGCAAGAGGCCCCCGTGCCCCATTGGGGCTGGGGCGAAGCGCCGCCCTACATCGCACACTAGGGGGTCGGCTTCGGTTTCTTGGGCTTGGGGGCAGGCAGCGTCATCACATAGGTGGCGCTGCGTTCCAGCCAATGGCGCAGGTGGTCGTCGTCGGCGATGATCTGCGGGGGCACGACGACATAGACCTTGCTGGGTGGTTCGCCGTCGTGTTGCAGTGGCACGGCCCCCGGCTCGCGCAGCAGGGCGGCGCGGTCGGCCTCGCTCAGTTTGAGCGCCAAGCCTTGCTCGGCCAGCGAGCCAAGGGGGCGCGCCGCGTGGTAGAGCATCTGCCCGCCGAACATGGCGCGGAAGGTTAGTTGCAGCGTCGGGGTGTCGGCGGCGACGGCTTCGATGCGCGTGCGGAGCGCGGCGTGGGTCGGGTTGGTCATGGCGTTTCCTCATCCAAGGCTAGAGCGATCTCGCGGGGCGTCAGCACGTGGTACGCGCCGGGGAGCGGGGCGACATCCGCCAGCCGCAGCCGCCCGATGCGCACACGGATCAGCCGTTCGACGCGGGCACCGACGGCAGAGAACATGTGGCGCACCTGGCGTTTGCGCCCCTCGTGCAGCACCACCGCGACCCAGTGTTGGCCGGGGTCGGCGGGCGCACGCACCCGCCACACGCGCGCCGGGGCGGTGGGCAACCGATTTTCGGTCATCAGCACCACGCCGCGCCGCAGTTCGGCCAGGGCCTCGTCGCTGACGGGGTCGCTGAGCAGCGCGTGATATTCCTTTTCTTTTTCGTAGCGCGGGTGGGTCAGTTGCAGGGTCAGCGCGCCGTCATTCGAGAGCAAGATCAGGCCCTCGCTGTCGGCGTCGAGTCGCCCGACGGGGACGAGGCGCAGGTCTTGCAGCCGCGCCGGCAGCAGATCCGCGACGATGGGCCGCCCCTCGGGGTCGGCGGAGGTCGAGATGTACCCCGGTGGCTTGTTGAGCGCGATGGTGACGGTGGTCGCCACGGGCTGCACGCGCTGCCCCCGCACCAGTACCTCATCATGCGCCGGATCGACGCGCGTGCCCAATGTGGCGACGACGCCATTCACCGTCACCGCGCCAGCGGCGATCAGGTCTTCCGCGGCGCGGCGCGAGGCGATGCCCGCGTGAGCGAGATATTTTTGCAGCCGCTCGCCCTCCGGTGCTGGCGCGGCTTCGGGCGGCTCAGCGGCCATGGCTCAACCGCGCATGCTCGACCTTCAGGCAGCGGTCCACCACGACGCCCAGACCGGCCTCTTGCGCGCGGGCGATGGCGGCTTCGTTGATGATGTCAAGCTGGAACCAGATGGCGTCGGCCTTCACCGCGATGGCATCCTCGACCACGGGCATGACCTCGTAGGGGTTGCGAAAGACATCAACGAGGTGGATGTGCTCGGGCACATCGGCCAGCGACGCCAGGATGGTCTGCCCCAGCGCCTCTTGCCCCGCCGCCGTCGGATTCACCAGATAGGTCGTGATGCCATGGCTGATCAGATACGCTGCGACGCCGTGGCTGGGGCGGTTCGGCCTGGGGGAAAAGCCGACCAGCGCGACGACGCCCGGCTGCGTCGCCAGGTCGATCAAGAGGGTATCGCCCAAGGGTGTGGTCATGCGGTGCTCACTCGCTTTCTGTGGGGACATGTGGGCCTCGATGCCTACAGCATAGCACGCGCGGGGCGGCGAAGTTGGTGCCATCGCCAGAGAAGATCTTATCCTACAGGCAAGGGCCACAATGGTGGGCGTCGTGAGCCATGGGGCATTCACTGAGGAGAGGGACGGTCAACGATGACGATACAGAAAATCGGGGTGGTGGGCGCGGGGCTGATGGGCAGCGGCATCGCCCAGACAGCGGCACAAGCGGGCCTGGCTGTGGTGCTGAGTGATGCCACACAGGAGTTCCTCGATCGTGGGGTGGGGCGCATCCACGATGCCTGGGGCATGATGCAGGGCAAGGGCAAGCTGACCGAGGAGCAGGTGACGGCGAACAAAGGGCGTCTCCATCCCACACTAGCGATGACCGACTACGCGGACTGCGACATCGTCATCGAGGTCATCATCGAGCAAAAGGAGCCGAAGCTGGCCCTCTTTCGCCAGATGGATCGCATCTTGCGGCCCGACGCGTTGCTGGTGAGCAACACCTCGTCGCTGCCCATCACCGAGATGGCCGCCGTGACCACGCGACGCGACCGGGTGGCCGGGCTGCACTTCTTCAATCCGGTGCCGGTGATGAAGCTGGTGGAGATCGTGCGAACGGTCGAGACGAGCGACGCGACGGTGGCGACCCTGCGCGAACTGTGCGCCGCACTGGGTAAGACGCCGATCATCGCCAAGGATACCGCTGGCTTCGTCGTCAACTTCCTGCTGATCCCTTATCTGCTATCGGCCATCCGCATGTACGAGCACGGCACGGCGACGATGGAAGACATCGACACGGCGATGCAACTGGGCACCGGCTACCCGATGGGGCCATTCACCCTGGCCGACTATGTGGGGCTGGATACGACGCTGTACGCCGCCGAGGTCATCTACGCCGAATATCCCGACCCCGCCTACGCGCCGCCCGCCCTGCTGCGCCGCATGGTGACGCTGGGGAGGCTGGGCCGTAAGTCGGGGCAAGGTTTCTACGACTATCGGGAAGGGAAGTGATGCAAAAGGGGCGTGCGGTGAGCAACCGCGCGCCTTCTAAAAAATATCTGCTTTCGCGGGGAACTCGATGTCGCGATAGATCTCCGCGACGGGTATCTGCACACCGATGCTAGCGAGGTCGAGGATGTCTTCCATTCCCAGGGCGGCGTACACCAAGAACCTGCCATCGCGGTGAAACACTTCAACCAGCGGGCGTGATGTGTTGATCAGCACATACTCCGCAATGCTGAGGCAGGCACGGTATTGATGGAACTTGCGCCCTCTATCAATATTCACGGTACCAGGCGACAATACTTCAACAACGACACGCGGCGACACAATGCCCTCACGATTGGTACGGTCTGCTTCCGAACAACTCACGGTGACATCAGGGTAAACATATTGAGCGGTGGCAACTTTCACGCGGACATCTGAGGTATATAAACGGCAAGGCTTATCCAGTCTATTGAGCAAAGCTTGAGTCATAAAACCGCAAATTTCGCCGTGTTGGTTGCTGCCGCCAGCCATAGCGATAATAGAGCCATCGTAATACTCGTATTTCACATCAACGCTGGCATCATCCGTCACCAGATACTCTTCTACCGTCATCCGGCGGGGGGCAGATTCAGCAGCCATAATGAAATTCTCCTCATACTCACGATCTCATTGCCCCTAGTATACCATGGCGCGGCCATGCGACCCCTGCTCGCTGGGCAAAGTTGGTGCGTTGAAGTGAACGCTGATACGCCATTGTGAATGCCATTCATAAGCCCACGTATCGCGCGCGGGGGCGGATCAGTTGGCCGGTGTGGTATTGCTCGATGGCGTGGCCGACCCAGCCGACCGTGCGACCTAGGGCAAAGAGTGCCAGCGCAGTGCCATCGGGTAGTCCTATGGCGCGGGCGAGCGCCACTAGACCGAAGTCGACGGTGGGGGCCTTACCCGTGACGGCCAGCACCTCGGCGGCGACCTCGTTGCCGAGCA